>JAIYAB010000367.1 GCA_027489275.1 Hyphomicrobiales bacterium | reverse complement strand
GGGATCGACGGCACCGCCCAGGGCAGGATGAACAGCACCATCATGATCTTGATCCACCAGCGTGGGATCAGGAAGAAGCCGGACAGGAAAAGCGCGATCCCCATTTTCAGGTTGATGGCGACGAACAGGAACACGAGCGTGTTGACGACCGTGCGCAGGAAGATCGGATCTTCGATGAGCCTGACATAGCTCTCCGGCTCCCGCGCCAGCCAGAAGGCATAGAGCACCGGGTAGACGACGAGCAGGAAGAACACGAGCAGGTAGGGGACCACCATCACGGCGCCCCAGAACTGCCAGGAGTCGAGCAGGCGACCCTTGCGTCCCGGCGCAGGGCCGGCGGTGGCGGGCGCGTCCGTCAGTGTCACGCTCGACATGGTGTCACCCGTCGGAAAAGGGCGGCCGCCCATCGGGCGGCCGCCGCGGCTCAGGGGAGGAGGGCGCGGCTCAGGAGCCGGCGACTTCCTTGATGCGGGCGATCATCTCGTCGACGGCCTTGTCGACGGGGATCTTCTCGTTGACGACGCGGTTCATCGCCTTCGCCCACACGTTCTCATTGTTCAGGTTCGTGAACTTCCAGTTCTTGGTGATTTCGAACGTCACCGTTCCGGCCTTGAACTGGTTGTACACGGCCCGGCGATGCGGGTCGGCCTGCCAGAAGGGGCTCTCCATCGACTCCTTCTTCACCGGGAACCACCGGCCGAGCGCACCCTCGACGTAGGGACGCAGGTTCTCTTCCTCGAGCAGGAATGCGACGAACTCCTTCGCGCGCGCCTTGTTCTTGGCGTTCTCGAAGATGACGCCCGTCTTCACGGCCGCGCGGTAGGTGAACGTCGTGCCGTCCGGCTTGTTCGGGAAGCCCGCCGTGGCGATCAGCTCTTCGTAGTTCTTCTTGGCCTGGGCGCGGTTCTCGGGCGTCAACGACTGGTTGTTGCTGTCGTCCAGCCACTTGGCGGCGATCGAGATCGTCGCGTTGTGGGTCATCACCGTGGTCTTGTTATGGAAGGCGACGTTGTTGTCGGGATCCTTCCAGCCCGTCGCCGACGGCGGCGCGCAGCCCTTGGTGTAGATGTCCGTGTAGTCCGTCAGCGCGCCGATCAGGCCCTGCTTCACCTTGGGGTCGTCGACGAGCAGCTTGCCGTCGTCGGCCACCAGCTTGACGTTGTAGGCGTCCATGAAGGTGAGGAAGGAGTAGAAGCTGTCGGTGGCGTCGACGCCCATCGGCTGGCCGATGCCGAAGTTGCGCGAGCCGGTGGCGCGGCGGTTGGCCGGCTGCACCTTGTCGCACCAGAAGGACCAGTAGCCCTTCCAGTCCTTCGGAATGTCGCTCTCCTTGAAGCCCGACGCCTCCAGCATGTCCTTCCAGTACTGGATGTGCATGGTCTGCTGCTTGATCGGGTAGGCGTAGTAGGCGCGCTTCTTCGCCTTGTCGTTCCACAGGAACGTGGTCTCGATGGTGTTGGGCGCGAACTTGTCCTTGATCGGATTGATGATGTCGGAAATGTCCTCGAGGCGCCCCTCGAAGGCCCAGCGGCCCGTCGTCTGGAAGTCGTAGGTGTCGGCGTAGGCGACGTCGGGAACCTGACCCGCGTCAAGCGCGGCGACGGTCTTCGGGATCATGTCCTGGATGGCGAACTGCGAGAGCTCGACCTTCACCCCGGTCTTCGTCTCGAACTTCTTGATGGCCTCGAAGAGGGCGTCGTCTTCGGCCTTGTAGAAGCCTTTCACCCACAGGACGTTCAGCTTTTCCTGCGCCATGGCCTGGCTCGCCGCCATGAGGGCGACGGCGGAAATGGCTCCCACCACGAACTTCTTCATGCGATCTCCTCCCTTGCGATCGGTTCAAGCGCGACCGCTTCGTGCCGTTGCTGTGGCCCGCACCCATGATTTGCCCACGGCTGCGCGGTCTTGCCTTTGTCTCGGCGCGCGCACTCTACGCGGATGCTGAACCCCGGTCCAGTCCGTTCGGTGCGCAACAGGCCCTTTCGGGGGTCTGTTGACCACTTCAGGGACCGTTAATTCGATTTAGCGGGCCGATTTTGCATTTCCAGCCCCCCTGGTGTCATCTTTCGCGGAAGGCCCCGGCGCGGGCCGCGCGACAGGGGAGGACGACGCATGACGGACGAGATCACCAGCCGGCTCGAGGGCTGCTACACCGGCGTCGTGCACGACGTCATGCGGGCCATGGGGCTTCGCGACTTCACCTTTCCCGCCGAGCTGCGGCCGCTCTTTCCCGAGCGGACCCTCGCCGGCCCCGCCTTCACCATCGAGGGCCGGGTCGATCCGCGCGCCGACGCGCACGAGACGCTGCTCGAATGGACCGGCCTGCTCAGCAAGGCGCCGTCCGGCTTCATCTGGGTGTCGCAGCCCAACGACAGGGTCGTCGCGCACATGGGCGAGCTTTCGGCCGAGACGCTGAAGAACAAGGGCGTGCGCGGCTGCGTCGCCGACGGCTACGTCCGCGACGTGAACTTCCTCATCGACATGGGCTTCCAGACATGGTCGCGCGGCTTCACCCCCCGCGACATCGTCGGCTACTGGCTGCCCCGCGCCGTCGACCAGGACATCCGAATCGGCGATGTCGTCGTCGCCCCCGGGGACTACCTCGTCGGCGACCGGGACGGCCTTATCCGCGTGCCGCGCGCGCTGGCCGAGGAGGTGGTGGCCAAGGCCGAGACAGCCATCGCCACCGAGAACAAGGTACGCACCGCCATCCTCTCCGGCGTCGATCCGCAGCAGGCCTACCTCCGCTTCGGCAAGTTCTGACGCTCCGCGCCGGCCCTGGCGCCAGCCACGGCCCCGGTTCCGCCGCAGCGAGCCATGCGTTTGGCTTCGCGGCAGAGTTGCGCTGACGGCGCGGCCGCGACGTTGCCGCGTCCGCGGCGCGGGTCGTATGCTCCATGTCGCGAGCCGGGCCCGATCCGGCCACCGGCCCGCCCGACAACGACAACAGGCGCCCTCCAGGGGCTGCCGGGGCGAGGAACGACATGGCAAGGCTCAAGGTGAACGGGCGCGTCCACGAGGTGGATGCCCCCGAGGATTCGTGGCTCCTTTACGTCCTGCGCAACGACCTGGGGCTCAACGGTCCGAAATACGGCTGCGGGATGGACCAGTGCGGCGCATGCACCGTCACCATCGGCGGCTCGGCGGTGCGCTCCTGCGTGACGAAGTTGAGCGAGGTCGGCGACAAGGAGGTCGTCACCGTCGAGGGCCTCGGCACGCTCGACAAGCCGAGCAAGCTGCAGCAGGCCTTCATCGACGAGCAGGCCGCCCAGTGCGGCTACTGCGTGCCCGGCATGATCATGAAGGCGAAGGCGCTGCTCGATTTCGATCCCAAGCCGACCGAGGCCAAGGTCCGCAGCGCCCTCAACGAGAACCTCTGCCGCTGCGGCGCGCACAACCGAATCGTCCGCGCGGTGCTGCGCGCCTCCAGGGAGGCCTGACCGATGAACGCCCCCACCCATCTCTCCCGCCGCGGCCTCCTGAAGGCCGGCGGCTTCATCGCGCTCGGCTTCAGCCTCGCCGGCCCCGAGGTGTTCGCGCAGCAGGCCGGCAACCCGGCATTGCTCGGCGATCTCAGGCAGTTTCCGCGCATCTCCTCGTGGCTGCGCATCAATGCCGACAAGTCGGTCACCCTGCTCGTCGGCAAGGTGGAACTCGGCCAGGGCATCCTCACCGCGGTCGTCCAGCTCTGCGCCGACGAGCTCGACGTCGACATCAGGCGCATCTCCGTGCTGTCGGGCGACACCGCGCTGGTGCCCAACGAGGGAACGACCGCCGGCTCCTTCTCCATGCCCAACTGCGGCACCGCAGTGCGGCAGGTGTCGGCCGAGGCGCGCGCGCTGCTCGTCGGCCTCGCCGCGCAGAAGCTCGGCGTCGATGCCGGCGTCCTCAGGGTCGCCGACGGCGCCGTCATCGCCCCGGACGGCCGCTCCACCAGCTACTGGGATCTCGTCACCGGCAAGGAACTCGAGGTCGAGGCGACCGGCAAGGCGCCCATGAAGGTCGCCGGCGAGCGGCGCTACATCGGCCGTGACGTCCCGCGCCTCGACATCCCGGCCAAGGTGGTCGGCGCGCCGATCTACGTGCAGGACCACCGCCCGGCCGGCATGGTGCACGGCCGTGTCGTCCGCCCGCCGTCCGCCCGCGCCCGGCTCGCGTCGCTGGACACGGCCGCCGTCGAGGCGATGCCCGGCGTCATCAAGGTCGTGCGCGACGGCAGCTTCATCGGCGTCGTCGCCAAGCGCGAGGAGCAGGCGCTGGCCGCCGCCTCGAAGCTGAGCCAGGCCGCCAAGTGGGACGTGAAGGGCGGCGGCCCGACCAGCGAGACCATCTACGACTGGCTGCAGACCGCGCCAGCCAAGGACATCCCGATCAAGGACCAGAAGCGCACGGACGCAAAGCCCGTCGCCGCTTCGCTCGAGCGGGTCTATCGTCGGCCCTACCAGATGCACGGCAGCATCGGCCCGTCGGCCGCGGTCGCCACCTTCGCCGCGGACGGCGGCTCCGTCGCCATCCAGACGCACAGCCAGTCGGTGTTCGAGACGAGCGAGGCGATCCGGAAGATGCTCGGGCTTGCCGAGGGCAAGGTGCGCTGCCAGCACATGCAGGGCTCCGGCTGCTACGGCCACAACGGCGCCGACGACGTCGCCGCCGACGCGGCGCTGCTCGCCCGCGCCGTCCCGGGTACGCCCGTTCGCGTGCAATGGTCGCGCCGCGACGAGCACCGCTACGAGCCCTACGGCTCGGCCATGGTGATGAAGGCGAAGGCCGATCTCGATGCCGACGGCAACGTGCTCGACTGGACCTTCGACCTGTGGTCGTCCTCGCACGGCGTCCGCCCGAGCGGCAACCCCGGCAACCTGCTCGCGGCGCACTACCTCGAGAAGCCCTTCGCCCAGCCGACGCCCGTCAATGGCGGCGGCCCCAACTACGCCGCCGACCGCAATGCGATCGCCCTCTACGAGTTCCCCGGCCACAAGGTGACGACGCACTTCGTCGCCGAGATGCCGGTGCGCTCGTCGTCCACGCGCGGCCTCGGGGCCTACGCCAACATCTTCGCCATCGAGAGCTTCATCGACGAGCTGGCGGCGATGGCGAAGGCCGATCCGGTCGAGTACCGGCTGCGCTTCCTCAAGGATGCGCGCGCCCGCGACGTGGTGACCAAGGCGGCCGAGCGCTTCGGCTGGGCGACCTGGCAGCGCAAGGAAGGCCACGGCCGCGGCTTCGCCTTCGCCCGCTACAAGAACCTCGCCGCCTACACGGCCATCGCCATGGAGGTCCGCGTGGACCGCTCCACCGGCGAGATCCGCGTGCTGCGGGCGGTGGCGGCGAACGACTCCGGCGAGATCGTCAGCCCCGACGGCGTCGCCAACCAGATCGAGGGCGGGCTGATCCAGTCGCTGTCCTGGACGCTGAAGGAGGGCGTGCGCTTCGACGCCGAGGGCGCCGTGTCGAGCGGCGACTGGGAGAGCTACCCGATCCTCACCTTCGAGGAGGTTCCCGCGATCGAGGTGGTGCACGTCAACCGCCCCGGCGCGCCATTCCTGGGCACCGGCGAGGCCTCCCAGGGTCCGGCCGGCGCGGCGCTCGCCAACGCGGTCGCCGACGCCTGCGGCGCGCGCCTGCGCGACCTGCCGTTCACCCCCGCCCGGGTCATGGCCGGCCTGAAGGCCTGAAACGAAAAGGCCCTGTGCCGCATGTCGCGGCACAGGGCCCGTTCATCGAAACCGGTCTTCGTGCCTGCCGGGCGCAAGCCCGGCCGCGGCGCGCCTCACCCCGCCAGCGCGGCGGCCTCGCGGGCGCGCTCGGCGCGCTTGCGGTCGTTCGGGTCGAGGTGGACCTTGCGCAGGCGGATCGCCTTCGGCGTCACCTCGACGAGCTCGTCGTCCTGGATATAGGCCAGCGCCTTCTCCAGCGTCATGCGGATCGGCGGGGTGAGGCGCACGGCCTCGTCCTTGCCGGCGGCGCGGACGTTGGTGAGCTTCTTGCCCTTGAGCAGGTTGACCTCGAGATCGTTGTCGCGGCTGTGCTCGCCCACGATCATGCCCTGGTAGATCTTCCAGCCGGGCTCGATCATCATCGGCCCGCGGTCCTCCAGGTTCCACATCGCGTAGGCCACCGCCTCGCCGATGTCGTTGGAGATCAGCACGCCGTTGCGCCGGCCGGCGATGTCGCCCTTCCACGGCGCGTAGGCATGGAACAGCCGGTTCATGATCGCGGTGCCGCGCGTGTCGGTCAGCAGTTCGCCGAGATAGCCGATCAGCCCGCGCGTCGGGGCGTGGAACACCAGCCGCAGGCGGTTGCCGCCCGAGGGGCGCATCTCGATCATCTCGGCCTTCCGCTCGGACATCTTCTGCACGACGATGCCGGAATGCTCGTCATCGACGTCGATGGTGACTTCCTCGATCGGCTCGAGCTTTTCGCCGGTCGGGCTGGTCTGCATCACGACCTGCGGGCGGGC
>JAIYAB010000252.1 GCA_027489275.1 Hyphomicrobiales bacterium | reverse complement strand
TTCTATTGCAAATTCAATTATTTCGAGAAGAGAAGTGGTGCCGCAAGAGGGATTCGAACCCCCGACCCCCTCATTACGAATGAGGTGCTCTACCAGCTGAGCTATTGCGGCGACGCGGGGTCGTCTTAGACTCACGAGGGCGGCTTGGCAAGCCGGGACGATGGCGCGGCGCGGACGCCGCGGGCCGGGCCGGGCTATTGCAGATAGCTGCGGCCGCGCTGCGGCGTCTCGCCGAGCTCCGGGCCGGGATCGTCCGGCGGCGAGGCCAGCGGGAAGACGACGGGCGTCGGATGCGCGGCGCGGCGGGCGGCGGAGGGGCGGGCGTCAGGCGGCGTCTCGACCACGGCCTCGCGGACCGGCTCGGGCGACGTGGGCGCCAGGGCCGCCTGGAGGGGCTTCGGTTGCCCCGGCGACGTCTCCGGGTCCGCGCCGTTCGCCTTCCCCGGCTCCTTCCCCGGCTCCTGCGCCGGCTCGGCCTCGACCACGATGACGGGGGCAGGCGCGGCCTCGACAGACGCTGCGGAGGCGGGGCCGCCCGGCTCCGGATGTTCGACCTGCGGCTCCTCGGCATCGACGAGGACCACGTCGGTGGGCGGGACCGGCAGGCGCGGCACGGGAACGGGCCTGTCGGCGGGGGGCGCGCTGAGCTGCTCCACCGGAGTGCCCCAGACGAAGGCGTCGAGGCGGCCGGTCACCGGCGAGATCGGCGACCAGCGGTCGGAGATGACGCCGTCGGCGATCCAGGCCGGATCGCGCGGAGCGCGCGAGGCCCGCGACAGCCATTCGCGGACGGAGCCGCTGGCATCGCTCTCCTCCTCGATGTCGGCCATCAGCAGGCACACCCGCACCGGTGGGCGGCCTTCCAGCAGCGGCGCGAGCGCCTTGCGGGCGCTGTCGAGGTCGCGCGCCGCGAAGGCGGCCTGCGCGACGGCGATGCGGGCCTCCGGCTCTCGCGGGGTGAGCGAGAGCAGCTTCTCGGCCCGGGTCAGGCGGTCGCGCGCGGAATCGCCCGGCCTGACCGCGACATAGGCCTCGGCGAGGTCGGGATGGGCCTCCTTGCTCCATGCAGTCTCGATGGCGCGCGACGCCTTGCGGAGGTCGCCGCGGCGGGAATGCAGCCGCGCCAGCAGCGTCACGGCCGGCACCAGCGCCGGGGCGAGCTTTACCGCTTCCTGCGCTTTCTGCAGCGCGAGATCGGGCTCGCGCTCGGCGCGCGAGAGCGCGTCGGCGGTCAGCAGCACCGCGCGCTGGCGGCGGTAGGCCGCCTTGTCGATCGCCTTGGCGCCGCGCTCGAGAGTGGCCAGCGCCGCGGGCCAGTCCGCGTCCGCGCACTGGTATTCGAGCAGCGCCTCGCCGGACCATGCCACGGTGGGCGCGAGGCGGGAGGCCTCGGCGGCGTAGGCGCGCGCCGCGGCGGCGTCGCCCTTGCGGCGCGCCTCCACGAAGAGGCCGCGCAGGCCCAGCACCCGCGTGTCGGGATCGTCCAGCATGCGCTTGAACGCGCCTTCGGCGGCAGGCCGGTCCCCCGCCATCTGCGCGGCCTGGGCCTTCAGCAGCAGCACCAGGGGCTCGTCGCCGATGAGCTTGCCGGCGTCGTCGGCGTTGCGCCTGGCGGCGCGCGGGTCCCCCGCGCCGACGGCGATCATGCCGCGCGAGACGGCCGAGAAGCCGCGGGCGCGGCGACGCGCCCGGGCGGCGAAGCCGATGCTGGAGGGCAGGCGCAGCAGGAACCGCACCAGCGCCAGCACGACCATGATCGCCAGCGCGAGCGCCGCGACGAGGCCGACTGCGGCGAGCACGCTGGTCTCGACCCGGTAGCCCTCGATGGTCATCACGACCTCGCCGGGCCGCTCGACGAGCCAGGCCGCGCCGAAGGAGAGGGCCACAAGGATGGCGATGAAGACGAGAACGCGGATCATCGCGTGGGCACTCCGGACGAAGCGGTGACGGCTATGACCTGCTCGATCGCGGCTGCGACGAGGCTGTCGGCGGCCTGCCCGGCCGCCACGCGGGCGCGCAGGCGGTCGACGAAGGGCTGCGCGCCGGCCTTCGACTCGGCCGGCAGGGTCTCGAGGTCCTTCAGCGCCGCCGCGAGGTCGCCGCGCTTCAGCGCGGTTTCGGCGCGCGCGCCGATGGCGCCCGGCTTCTCGCCGGCCGGCTCGCCGACGGGGCGGATCCGCACCGCGCCGCCGATGAGCGCCGTGACGCGGTCGACGACGCCGGCCGATGCGCCGGGGTCAGGCATGCGGGCGAGCGCGGCGGCCTGCGGCGCGAAGGCTGCGGCCAGCGCCGGGGCCTGCGGCGCGCCGCTTTGGGCGAAGGGCTTGAGGCGGGCGGCCAGCGCGGGGTCGGCGCCGCCGGCCTCGAGCGCGGCGAGTTCGCGCGCGAAGGGCGTTCCGCGCGAGACGGCGTCGCGGATGAGCATGGCCACCGCCAGCGCGGCGCTCTCGCGGCCGGCGACGACCACGGGCGGGAGCTGCACCGGGGTCTGCGCCGCCTGCGCCTCGCCCGACGGCGCGGGCCGTGCGGCGAGCTGGGCCACTGCGCGGTCGAGGCGGTCGATGCGCTGCCCGAGCATCGTGACGTCGCCGGGCGCGACCTGCGGCCGGGCGGCAAGGCCGGTCAGGTCGCCGCGCAGGCCCTGCAGCGCTGTCTCGGCCGCCTGGGCGCGCTTCTCCAGCGCTTCTGTGGTGCGGCGGGTGGCGCGATCGCCCACCGCCGTCTCCAGCGCCGTGAGGCGGTCCGGCGTGTCGGCCCCGGGTCCGATGAGGGACATCACCAGCGCGACGAGGCCGGCGCCGATGACGCCGCCGGCGAGACCGACGGCGAGCGGCGCGGCAAGGCCGGGGCGACGGGCGGGCGGCGGCACGGGCATGGGCGGCGGAGCGGGCGCAACGCTGTCTTCCGGCGCAGGCGGTTCGGACGGCCGAACGGGGTCCGGATCGCCCGCCGGCGGCGCGGCGGCCGAGGTCTCGGCCAGCGGTTCGACGGGCGATGCGGGGGTGTCGGTCGTGGCGGGGGCAGCGATCCCGGCGCCGGAGGCCG
>JAIYAB010000362.1 GCA_027489275.1 Hyphomicrobiales bacterium | reverse complement strand
TTCCGCGACAATCGCCTGCGCAGCGCCCGGGACGCGACCGTCGACCGGATCATGGCGCAGGATCGCCGCCTCGTGGACGTCATGGACGAGAGCGAGGAGGTGGCTCGCGTCTTCCAGCGCTACAACCTCGTGTCGGCGCCCGTGGTGGACGAGGCCGGCCGGCTCGTCGGCGTCATCACCATCGACGACATGGTCGACGTGCTGCAGGAGGAGGCGGACGACGAGATCAAGGCGCTGGGCGGTGTGCGCAGCGACGAGGAGATCTCGGACGACGTATGGTTCATCACCCGCAGCCGCTTCGGCTGGCTGTTCGTCAACCTGCTCACCGCGTTCCTGGCATCCGCCGTTCTCGGCCTCTTCGAGGTCGAACTGCAGAAGATGGTCGCGCTCGCCGTCCTGGCCCCCATCGTGGCGAGCCAGGGCGGCAACGCCGCGACGCAGACCATGACGGTCGCGGTGCGCGCACTTGCGATGCGCGAGCTCGGCGCGGCCAACGCCATGCGCGTCACCTCCCGCGAGGCCACCGTCGGCCTGTTCAACGGCATCGGCTTCGGCCTGCTGACGGGGATCGTGGCGAGCCTGTGGTTCGGCGACTGGAACCTCGGCATCGTCATCGGCCTCGCCATGGTGGTGAACCTCGTCGCCGGCGCGCTCGGCGGCATCCTCATCCCGCTGACGCTGGACAAATACGGCGCCGATCCCGCCGTCTCCTCGGGCGTCTTCGTCACCACCGTCACCGACGTCGTCGGCTTCTTCTCCTTCCTCGGCATTGCCACGCTGTGGTTCGGTCTCGGATAGGCCCGCACGCGTCGTCCGCGACATCCGCGCGCGACGGCGCGGGCTCGGCCTTTCCTGTTTGTTAACGCGTCGCGTACCATCCAAGAGGGTGAATCAAGCGTTCGTTCAACCCGAGGCGGGGGCCTGTCCGTGTTCAGCCGATCCGTGTCGACCTTCCTGAGGCGTCGCCTCGCCCCGGGGCTGGCCTTTGCGGCCGTCCTGGCGGCTGCTGCGGGCTGCACGATGGCGCCCGACTACTACCCCCGCAAGAGCGATGCGAAGCCGCATCCGGGCGTCTCCAAGGCGCTCGCCATGCCGGTGCACGGCATCGACGTGTCGCGCTGGCAGGCGAAGATCGACTGGAACGAGGTGCGCGACGCCGGCACGAAGTTCGTCTTCATGAAGGCGACCGAGGGCGGCGACCACGAGGATCCCGCCTTCCGCGCCAACTGGGCAGGCGCCAAGGCCGCAGGAATCCCGGTGGGCGCCTATCACTTCGTCTACTGGTGCCGGCCCGCCATCGAGCAGGCGCACTGGTTCGTGCAGCACAGCCCGGCCGATCCCGACGCGCTGCCTCCAGTGCTCGACCTGGAATGGAACGGCCATTCCGTCACTTGCCCGCGCAAGGTGCCGCGCGAAGTGGCGCTGGAGAAGATCCGCATCATGCTGGCCGAGCTGGAGCGCCACACCGGCAAGCGGCCGATCATCTACACCGACATCACCTTCCACAAGGACGTGCTGGAAGGCGAGTTCGAGGACTATCCGTTCTGGTTGCGCAGCGTCGCCGCCGAGCCGCACGAGCGCTACACCGACCGCCGCTGGACCTTCTGGCAGTGGACAACGACCGGCCGCGTCCCCGGCATCCGCGGCGACGTCGACCGCAACGTCTTCAACGGCTCCGAAAAGGACTGGAACGAGTGGCTGAAGCGCGCCCGCGTGCCACGCCACAAGCCCGAGGAGATCGAAGCGACGTCCTCGATCCTCCCGCGCGGCTTCCTGCCGTTCTGAGCCGTGCAGGCCATCGTCAGGGTGAGGCGATTGGTGATGCCGACGGCCAAGTCTCTGTAATAATTGAAGAATGCCCCTCATCCTGAGGAGCGGGCGAAGCCCGCGTCTCGAAGGACGCAGCATCGCACCGCCGCACCTTCCTGCGTCCTTCGAGACGGCCGTTGCGCGGCCTCCTCAGGATGAGGAAAAGGGTGATGCTGATCGGTAAGCCTCTGTATCCATTAAAGAATGCCCCTCATCCTGAGGAGCGGGCAAAGCCCGCGTCTCGAAGGACGCAGCATGCATCCGCTGCAACTCCCGTCCCGAAGCGCGCCCTCCTACGGATCGCCCCTCACACCCAGCGCCGCACTTTCTCCTGGTACTCCCGCCACTGCGCGCCGAAGCGCTTGGCCAGGTGTTCTTCCTCCCGGCTGATGGCCAGCCAGCTCACGGCCGTCAAAGTCACCGGCACGAGCAGCAGCAGCCAGCCCCAGCGCAGCATCATCGCCAGCCCGACGAGCGCAAGCGTGTTGCCGAGATAGATGGGGTTGCGGCTGAACCGGTAGGGACCCGTCGTCACCAGCGCCGAGGCTCCGGCGTGCGGCATCACCGTCGTCTTGTGCCGCCGCAGCGTGGCGATGGACCACAGGTCCAGCGCGAGCCCGAGCGTGAAGAACACCGCACCGAAGGAGCGCGGCAGCGTGGCGAGACCCTGGTCCAGCCACGCCCACGGCCCGACCCGCTCCAGCATCCACGCGAGCACCATGGCGTTCATGTAGATCAGGGGCGGCCACGGGATCGCGTTGGGGCTGGAACCGGCGTCCTGCGGCATCGTCTGCGTCTCCGGCGGAAGTTTCGCCTGCGGGCTTCTGTATCGGCCCCAGTGCGGACTATCCTTGCACGACGTTCGTGACACAAGGAACCGCCGCCATGCTCGCCAACGCCGCGCGCCCGTTCAACTTCGATCTCGGCGAAACCGCCGACATGCTGCGCGACACCGTGATGGCGTTCTCGCAGGCGGAGATCGCGCCGCGCGCCGCCGAGATCGACCGCACCAACACCTTCCCCCAGGATCTCTGGCCCCGGCTGGGCGACCTCGGTTTGCACGGCATCACCGTGGAGGAGGAGTACGGCGGCTCGGGGCTCGGCTATCTCGAGCACTGCATCGCGATGGAGGAGATCTCGCGCGCCTCGGCCTCCGTCGGGCTGAGCTACGGCGCCCACTCCAACCTCTGCGTCAACCAGATCCGCCGCAACGGAACCGAGGCGCAGAAGCGCAGATACCTGCCGGGACTCATCTCCGGCGTGCATGTCGGCGCTCTCGCAATGTCCGAGCCGGGATCGGGCTCCG
>JAIYAB010000294.1 GCA_027489275.1 Hyphomicrobiales bacterium | reverse complement strand
GTGGACGATCTGCTGCGACAGGATCTTCAGCGCCACCGAGGAGCCGCCGGCCAGGAACCCCTCGGCGATCGCGCCGGCCTCCTCCGCCGTCGCTGCGGCGCGCACCGGCCCGACCGGCACGCCATAGGCCTCCAGCACGCCGGTGACGGCGACCGGATCGAGCCAGCGCTGGCCACGATCGAGGCCGGCGCGGACGATGGCGCGCGCCGCCGCGCGGTCGGGCGAGAATGCGGCGGGCAGGCTCGCCGGCATCTCCATCAGCAGGTCCTGCGCCTTGCGGTACGAGACGAGATGCATGACGCCCTGCGCCGCGTCGGCCTCGGTCTGGTAGCTCGGGATCTTCGCCGCCTCGAAGATGGCGCTCGCCTCCGCATGGTCGCCGAGCCAGACGGCGAACACCGGCTTGGACCGGATGAACCGGGCGCGATGCGCCTTCGTCACCGCCGCCACTGCTTCGGCCGCGGCGCGGCTGGGGGCCAGCGCGGTGGCGCAGTTGAGCACGAGCACGGCGTCGCAATCCGGGTCGTCGAGCAGCGCGGTCAGCGCCGTCTCGTAGCGGCCCGCGTCGGCGTCGCCGATGATGTCGACCGGGTTCGGCCCGCCCCAGCCCGGCGGCAAGCCGGCCGCCAGCCTGTCCATCGTCCCGGCGGTCGGCACGGCAAGCTGCGCGCCGAGGTCGATGAGCCGGTCGACCGCCAACACGCCCAGGCCGCCGCCATTGGTGAGGACCGCCACCCGGTCACCCTTGAACGGCGCCACGCGCGACAGCGTCTCCACCGCGGCGAACAGCTCGTCGAGATCGTACACGCGCAGCAGGCCAGCCCGGCGGAAGGCGGCTTCGTACACCTCGTCGGATCCCGCCAGCGCGCCGGTGTGCGAACTCGCCGCCACCGCGCCCGCGCGGTGGCGTCCGCCCTTGACGACGATGACGGGCTTGGTGCGGGCAGCGGCGCGCGCCGCGGACATGAACTTGCGCGGATCGTTGATCGACTCGACGTAGAGCAGAATGGCCCGCGTGCCGCGGTCCTGCGCGAACCAGTCGAGGCAGTCGCCGAAGTCCACGTCCACCTTGTCGCCCAGCGTCACCAGCCCGGACCAGCCGACGCCGCGCATCTCGCCCCATTCCAGCAGCGCCGCGGCGATGGCGCCGGACTGCGAGACGAGCGCGAGGTCGCCCGCGCGCGCCGGCGTCGCTGCGAAGGACGCGTCAAACTTCGCCTTCGGCGCGATCACGCCGAGGCAGTTCGGCCCGACGAGCCTCAGGCCGTGCCGGCGCGCCGCGGCTCGGATCCGCTCCTGCGTGGAATCGACTCCCCGGTCGAGCCCGGCCGTAAGCACCACGGCGACGTGCACGCCGATGCGCCCTGCCTCTTCCAGCACACTCTCGACCGCCGAGGCGGGCGTCACCACCACCGCGACGTCGGGAACCTGCGGCAGCGCCGACAGCGTCGGATGGCATGCCATGCCCTCGATCGTGTCGTGGCGCGGGTTGACCGGCCAGATCGGACCCTCGAACCCCGCACGGCGCAGGTTGCGCAGCACGGCGAGCCCGAGCGACCTCTCCCGAGGACTCGCGCCCACCAGCGCGACGGAACGCGGCGCGAACAGGCTCTCCAGTCGATAGGTGCTCATGAGTCCTCCGCCCGGCCGCGATATGACCCCGGCAAGATGATTGCTGCACTGCGATATCGCAACGTCGGACAGCCACTTGCGTTTCGCAGGATTGCGACCACCCCGTCGGCGGACAGCAAACGCACGTCCTGCAAGCGTACGCGGAACCATGATGGTCGCCGCTTGTTGCATCGTCACCCCAATCGACGCGCTTGATGCGGAGGATGCGATGACGTCACCGAATGAAACACCGCGCGGCACGGGCCGCACCGGCAGCCCGCCCGACCCCTCCCGCGACACCGGGACCACCACCGGCGACATGACCGAAGACGCGCGCCGGATGGCATCCGACGTCGCTGACAAGTCGCGCTCGGCTGCGGCATCCGTGGTCGACCGCGTGCAGTCGGAAGCCGGCGACTTCGCCGATAAGGCGAAACAGCGCGCCATGGAAGCCGCGGAGGAAGGCAAGGACATGGGGGCCAGCCGGCTCGAAGGAGTGGCCCAGGCCGCGCATGCCGCCGCCGATGCGCTGGAGCAGAAGGTGCCGGAGTTCGCGGAATACGCGCACCGGGCCGCCCGCAGCATCGAGGATTTCTCCCGCACCGTGCGGACCCGCAGCGTCTCCGACATGATGTACTCGGCGAATGATTTCGCCCGTCGTCGGCCGGCGGCGGTGTTCGGCGCGACCCTGCTGGCAGGCTTCGCCGTCGCGCGGTTCCTGTCGAGTTCGCCAGCGCGGGAAGATGAGCGCCGTCGCGGAACCGGCATGGGCGGACGCGACATGGGCGAGGGCATGGGCCAGGGCATGGGGTCGGGCCGCTCGGGCTACGGCTACGGCGCGGAGCGCGGCGAGAGCGGCGCGCGGATGCGTCCCATGGGAACCGGGCCGATGGGCGGCGCGGGCGGCGCGGGATCGATGGGTTCCTCCGCGATGGAATCGCGCGGCGAGCAGAACTCGGGCCGCAACACGACAGGCGGAGGCGTGGGGCGCGGCGGCTTCGGCGCGGGCAGCCCGGGCTCCGGCGACCCGTCGCGACGCGGTGTCGGCGAGGGTCCGCCCGTTCCGCCGATGAAGCCCGGCGGCATGGGCGAAGGCGGCTTCTCCCGCGGAACGCCCGGCGGAGAGGGCGGTGTGTCGGGCATCGCACCATCGAGTTCGCCAGGGTCGTCGCCCGGTACGTCCGGCGTCGGCGGGACGGCGGGCCAGCGCCCGGGACCGAGCGGAGGCCGACGCGGCCCGGGGTCCGAGGCTACGGACAAGGGTCGGGAGTAAGGAGCCATGGACACGCAGAACAGTCGATCGCTTCCCGAGCTGTTCGGATCGCTGGTGGATGACGTCACACGGCTCTTCCGCACGGAGATCCAGCTCGCGAAAGCCGAAACCAGCGAGAAGATCGCCGGATACGCCGCCGCCGTCGCGAAGATCGCGGCGGGGGCCGCCGTCCTCATTGCGGCGCTGGTGCTGCTGCTGCAGGCCGCTGCCGTCTTCCTCACGGCCGCGGGGCTGGCGCCGCAGTTCAGCCTGCTCGCCGTCGGCGCGGTCGCCGCCGTGGTCGGCGGGCTGCTCCTGACGAGCGGCCAGTCGCAGATCAGAAACACCGGGCTGACGCCCCAGCGCACCGTGCAGCAGATGCAGCGTGACGTCGCCACAGCAAAGGAACAACTGAGATGAGCATGTCCGACGACACCAATGGCCGGTCCGCCGACGAGATCGCGCGCGACGTCGAGACCAGCCGCGCCCGCGTCACCGAGACGCTGGACGAACTGAAGGCGCGCATGTCGCCGGGGCAGCTCCTCGACGAGATGCTGGCCTACACGAAGGACGCCGGTGGCGACTTCCTCACGAGCGCCGGCCGGGCCGTGCGGGACAACCCCCTTCCGGTTCTGCTGGTGGGGGCCGGGCTCGCGTTGCTCGCGACGTCGCGCGGCGGCGGGCGGGAAACGTCCCGCTACAGCGGCTCTTCCCGTGGGTACCGCGAACGCGGCTACATGTACGCGGACGACGGCGACACGTTCAGCTATGGCCGCGGCGGCGAGGGCCGCGGGATGATGGACGAGGCGGCCGACTCGGCGTCCAGCATGGCCGCGTCCGTCCGTGACACGGCCAGCGCCGGGCTTGATACCGCGAAGGACAGCCTGTCGCGCGTCGGCGAGGCGGTGAGCGGAGCGGCCTCCAGTGCGAGCGAAATGGCGGGATCGCTTTATCGCCGTACGACGGGAGCCGCCGGATCGGTGGGCGAAACCCTCTCGCATTCGACGGACTACGCCCGCCGCATGCTGCATGACCGCCGCGACGACGTGGCCTCCCTCTCCTCCTCCGCAAGGCGGCGGGCGCAGGAAGTGTTCGACGACCAGCCGCTGGTGGTGGCTGCGCTGGGTCTCGCCATCGGCGCCGTGCTCGGGGCGGCGCTGCCGCGCTCGCGGGCGGAAGACGAACTGATGGGCGAGGCGGCCGAGCGCGCGCGTGAAGCGGCGCGCGAGGTCGCCGAGGCCGGATACCGCCAGGCGAGGGACGTCGTCGAGGACACGATGCGCCATGTCACCGAAGAGCTGAGCGAGCGCGGCCTCTCGACCGACGCTGTGCGCGAGGCGGCGGAGGCCGCGGCCGAGAAGGCGCGGCAGGCGGCGATGCGCGCCGTCGACCAGGGCTCCCGACAGGGCCAGCGGCCGGGCCAGGGTTTCGGCCAGGGCCAGCGGTTCGGAGAAGGCCGGGCGACCGGCGGCGAAGGATACGTGCCGCCCCGCCAGGACCGTCCGCAGGAAGGACTGGGCGGGCTCCACCGGACGCCCGGCGACACCGCCCCCGGTGCGCCCAGCACGCGCACAGGGCCGGTCATCTGAGGCCGGACCCCGCGATGGCATGAAGAAGGGCTGAAGGGCTGGATCCGCGGATCCGGCCCTTCGTTCTCTGCGCCCGTTCCCCGGACATTGCGGCGGAGCGTCGGCGGGCGGAACGTTCGCCCGCGCCCGCGTGTTCGTCCGGCATGAGCAGCGACGATCCGCGACGCAAGACGATCGACGCCGGCCGGACCGGCGACAAGGTTCCGTTCCCCGATCCCGCCGCCGCCCCGCTCGGCACCGATGCAGAGGCCGGCGGAGCCGTGGCCCGGCTCTCGGCCGCCCCCACGCCGGCCACCCCGCCGCTGCACGGCCCCGCCATCTCCGACGAGAGCGGCCGCCGGATCGACGGCGACCTGACCCCGGCCGGGCGCAGCCGCGTGACGAGGATGACGATCCTCGGCCTCGGGCTGATCGCCCTGATCGGCGTCGGCCTCGCACTGCTCGGGATGGCTGCCCTGTGACCGGTATCCGCCGATCACCGCCGGGTTCAGCGGCGGGCGTAGGCGAGGGGGCGGGCGAGCCGGCGCCAGCCGGACCAGGCGTCGTCGGGCGCGCCGCCCTTCAGGATGCGCGAGATGGTGATGTCCGCAGGAGCGAGGTGCTGAAGGTCCGACCAGGCGACGGGGGCCGATACGGGTCCGCCGGGCCGCGCCCGGGAGGACCACGGCGCGATGGCCGTGGCGCCGCGACCGTTGCGAAGGTAATCGATGAAGATGCGCCCCTTGCGGGCCTTCTTCGAGAGGGTGGAGGTGTAGCGGTCCGGCGCGGACTGCTCCATGGCGCGGGCAAAATCGTGGGCGAAGCCCTTCACGGCCGCCCAGTCGGCCTGCGGCTGCAGCGGCACCACGACGTGATAGCCCTTGCCGCCTGACAGCTTGAGCATGCTCGGCATGTCGAGCTCCGACAGGCGCCCGCGCAGCTCGGCCGCCGCGGCGCGCACGGCCGGCAGCGCGACGCCGGGATCGGGATCGAGGTCGAAGACGATCTGGTCAGGCTGCTCCAGAGCGTCGATGGTGGAACCCCAGACGTGGATCTCCAGAACGCCGAGCTGGACCAGCGCGGCGAGGCCATCGAAGTCCTCGATCCACAGCAGATCCTCGCCGTCCTGCGGATCGGGCATGCGGCGTATCGCCTCCGACATGCCGGGCATGGCGTGCTTCTGGAAGAAGCGCTGGCCCTCGATGCCGTTCGGCGCGCGCACGAGGCTGAGCGGGCGGCGCGCGACATGCTCGCGGACCAGCGGCCAGACGAGCGCGTAATAGTCCAGCAGGTGCTGCTTGGTGAGGCCGACGTCGGGCCAGAGCACCTTGTCGGGGTTGCTCAGGCGTATGGTGGTGACCGGCGCGGGCGCACGCCCGGCCTTCGCCGACGGCGCCCCGGCCGCGACCTTCCTGCGCGACCTTTCGGCTGCCGCGGGCTTCGGCATGTCCTGCGGAACTTCGGCGACCACCTCGGCCGCAGGCTTGTCCTCGCGCAGGCCGCGGAAGGAGGCGTGGCGGATGCTGCCGGTGTCGGTCCATGCGCGGAACTCGACCTCGGCGACGAGGTCGGGGCGCACCCAGACCGCGCCCTTCTGGCGCGCCGCCTTGCCGGCGAGCGGCGAGGCGTCGACCCGCATGGCGTCGAGCCGCTTCTGCAGGGCGATGGCGGTCTTCGCGTCGAACCCCGTGCCGACATTCCCGGCGCCGACCAGGGCGTCGCCGTCGCGGTAGGCGAGGATCAGCGAGGCGATGCCGCGGCCCGTCGCCGTGGAGGGCAGGTAGCCGACGATCACGAACTCCTGCTGCTGGACGCATTTCGACTTGATCCAGTCCTGCCCGCGGCCGCCGCGGTAAGGCGCGCCGGCACGCTTGGAGATCACGCCCTCCAGGCCCATGCGGCAGGAGTGGTCGAGGATGACCGAGCCCTGCTCCTCGAAGTGCTCGCTGAAGCGCAGGAAGGGCGATGGCCTGGCGCGCGCCAGCAGATCCTCCAGCGCCGCGCGGCGCGCCAGCAGCGGCTCGCCGCGCAGGTCGCGGCCGTCCAGGTGCAGCAGGTCGAAGGCGAAATAGACGAGATGATGCGTGTCGCCCGCCGAGAGCGCCGCCTGCAGCGCGGAGAAGGAGGACACGCCATCCTCGCGCAGCGCCACCAGCTCGCCGTCGATCAGCGCGGCACGGCAGGGCAGAGCCTGAAGGCCCCCGACCAGATCGGCGCCGAACTTCGTTGTCCAGTCGAGTCCCGAGCGCGTGAGAAGCTTCACGGCGCCACGCTCGATGCGCGCCTGCACGCGGTAGCCGTCGAACTTGACCTCATGCAGCCAGTCGTCGCCGTCCGGCGCTGCGGAGCGCAGCGTCGCGAGGCAGGGTTCGACGAAGGCCGGCAACGGCTCGGCTCCCGCCGCTGCCGGGCGGGCTCGGGCGGATTTGGTCGTCGCCTTGGTCGGAGGCGCGATCGTCCGGCCGGCCGGAGGGGATGGCGGAACATCCTGCACGGTCTTCGCGCGCGAGGCCGCGGCTGCCCGCTTTCGAGACGTCTTTCCCGCCTCGACGTCGGCGATCGTGCGCCCGGACTTCACCGAGGCGGGGGCCTCCTCGAGAATGTCGCCCGCGGTCCGCGCCGCCTCGTCGTCGGACTTGATGAGCAGCCAGTTCTCGGTCCGCTCGCCCCGGCGAGGCTTGAGGCGGACGAGGTGCCACGCGCCTGTCAACTTCGACCCTTCCAGCGTGAAGGCGATGTGGCCCTTCTTCATGCCCGCGGCGGGGTCTCCCTGCGGCGTCCAGCGCCCCTCGTCCCACACGATGACGGCTCCGGCGCCGTATTCGCCTTCGGGAATCATGCCCTCGAATGAGGCGTAGTCGAGCGGGTGATCCTCGACATGGACGGCCAGCCGCTTCTCGCCGGGATCTAGGCTCGGTCCCTTGGTCACGGCCCAGCTCCACAGTACGCCCGCATACTCCAGGCGCAGGTCGTAGTGCAGCCGGCGGGCGGCATGCTTGTGGACCACGAAGAGCCCGCCCGCCCCGGCCGCCGCGCCGCGCCGGCGCGGCTTCTGGGTTTCGCCCGACGGCTCACCGGTCCGGGTGAAATCGCGTTTGGCGCGGTAGGTGTCGAGCCCCGCCATCGCGGCCTCACGCCGACCGGCGACGCGACGCCGGGCGAGCCGGTTCCGGCGCGCGAGAGGGCGCGCGAGCCGCCGGCTTGCGCGGCAGCGAGGCCTTGCCGGACGTCTTGGCGTCGGCCTTCGCCGACGCCTTTGCCGGCGGTGGGGCAGACTTTCCCTTTGCGGGCGACTTGCCGGCGGCCTTCGGGCCCGCGACGCCCGCCGCTTCTCCCGGGGCGCCCTCCGCCGCGAGGCTCTTCTTCAGCGCGTCGAACAGGTTCACGACGTTGGACGGACGCCCGCCCGAACGCACCTTCGGCGGCTCACGGCCGGCCTGCTTCGCGCGGACGAGATCCATGATGGCCTGCTCGTAGCGATCCTCGAAGGTCGAGGGGTCGAACGCGCCCTTCTTCTGGTCGATGATATGGCCCGCGAGCGCAATCATCTCCTGGTCCAGCCGGGGGGTCGTGACGTCGCCGATCACGTCCTCCGGGCGGCGCACCATCATCGCGTAGCGCAGCGTCGTGAGAAGCAGCCCCTCGCCGAGCGGCTCGATGACGGCCGGCCGCTCGCGGCGGTAGAGGACGATGCGGGCAAGCCCGGCCTTGCCCTTCCTCGCCATGGCCTCCCGGATGACGGCGAAGGCCTCGGTGGCCACCTCGTCGGCCGGCGTCACGTAGTAGGGCGTGTCGAGGTAGATCTGCTCGATGGCCTGCTTGTCGACGAAGCTCTCGATGTTCAGCGTATGCGAGGATTCGATCTGGAGGGCCTCGATCTCCTCGTCCTCGACCAGCAGGAACTCGTCCTTGCCGATCTCGTAGCCCTTCACCTCGTCGGCGGGCTCGACGGGCTTGCCCGTCACGGCATCGACGAACTGCCGGCGCACCGTATTGCCGGTGGCGCGGTTGATGACGCGGAATTTCACCTTCTCGGTGGAGGTCGTCGCGCCGGTGAGTTCCACGGCGCAGGCGACGAGCGACAGTTTCAGATAGCCCTTCCAGGTCGGCCGTGGCGCCATGGCGCCCTCCCCTCGTTACGCAACACGCCAGCGGCTGGAACGTGCGGATCGGGGGGCCGGTTCCGCGTCTGATGCCGTCAGGCGCGGAAGATCGAGTCGCCGTTGCCGTCTATGATCTGGCGCGCCTTCGTCAGCGAGAAGGATTCCGCCTCTTCGCGGCTGGGGTGCTTCTCGGCGCGGATGAAGCGGTGTTCGCGCACGCCGTCCTCGAAGTCCTTCTCGATCCGCCCCGCCGTCTGGTACTGGCCGCCGTCGGCGAAGGGCTCCGCAAAAATGCGGCAGCCCTTGTACTCGACCGGTTCGGCCACGGCCGGCGCGTCTCCCCCGCCCTTGCCGAACAGCTTCCCCAACAGGTTACCCAGCATCCTCGCCTCCCTGGCAGTCTTGCGTCCGCCGGACAATAGCGCGTCGCGCGCCTTTGCGTCAGGCCCGTCGACCGCAGGCATCACGCCGCACGCTAGTCGCCCTCGTCCGGGATGTTGAGGATGTGGCCGCAGGCCTTGCAGTGCACGGCGTCCGGCTCGTGCCGCTGCAAGCCGCAGGCGGGGCACGGGAAACGCACCTTGTTCGGCCTGAAGAGCACCTGCGCGAGCCGCAGGAACAGCGTGACGCCGAAGATCATGATCAGGACGGAGATGAGACGCCCGGTCGTGCCGGGCAACGTGATGTCGCCGAAGCCGGTGGTGGTGAGCGCCGTCACCGTGAAGTAGAGCGCGTCGGCATAGTTCCCGATATGCGGGTTCTGGGGGTACTGCGTCTCGTAGACGATGCCGGTCATCACCAGGATGAACACCGAGAGGTTGGCCACGGCGATGACCACGTCCTCGTAGCGGCGGAACCATTCGCTGTCCTGCCGCAGCCGGTTGAGCACCTGGTAGCTGTGCAGGACACGCAGCGTCCGCAGGATCCGCAGGAAGGCCGCCCCTTCCCCGGTGATGGGCGCCAGGAAGGATACGATCACCACGAGATCGACGATGGTGAGCGGCTTCAGCAGCTCCCGCCACGGCTTGCGGCTGATCGCCAGCCGCGCCGCGACGTCGGCCGCCAGCCCGATGCCGAAGACGACGTCCAGCGCCTCGATGACATGGGTTCGCGGCAGGAACGACGTGGCGACGATGAACACGACGGTCACGAGGTCGAAGGCCAGCAACCCGTAGCGGAAGTTGAACGCGGCCTGCCCGCTGCCCTCGTAGAGAAAGCGCAGGCGGGCGATCCAGTCCCGCTTCCGTTCGACCTCGGCCATCAGGCCCGCCTCCCACCCCCGGAGAGCCCGGATCGTGTCACCCGGCTGGGCCCGCTGTCCAGCATGGTCAGGCCTTTGCCGCGGGCGACTCCGGAACAAAGCGTCGGATCGCCGCCACATAGACCGCGAGCGCCACCGCCGTGACGAGCGCGTGCGCCATGATCATCACCTTCGAGCCCTCCGGCAGGCCGTTGGCCGACGCGACGAGGAAGGCGATGCCCGGGTTGCGCAGGCTGCAGACGATCACCGACGTCGTGCGCCGGGCCGGATCGGGGCCGCAGGCGAGGTGGGCGAGGCCGATGCCCACCAGCGCGAGCGCGACCGACGCGCCAAGCCCCTGCAGGGGAATCGCGATCATCGGCCGCCAGACATGGGCGAGGATCAGGAGGGCGACGCCGGCCAGCAACAGGCCGCTGAGGCGCAGCATCGGCCCGGCGACACGCCGCGCCACCTCCGGCGCGAAATGGGCGAGCAGCGCGCCGCAGGCGAGCGGCAGGATCTGCGCGACGAAGACCTGACGGGCGAGCAGCGCCAGCGAGATGCCGGCTTCACGGCCGTAGACGGCGCCGAGGATCATGATCCAGACCGGCACGGCGACGATGGCGAGCACCGCGACGGCTACCTGGAGCACGAGGGCGAACTCCGCGTCGCCTCCCGAATCGCGCGAGCGGCGCAGCGCCAACGGCGCGCCGGGGCTGATCCCCATCAGCAGCAGACCGACCAGCGCGCCGGCGCGCAGCCCGAACGTTTCCGCGAGGAACCAGGCGGCGGCCGGGATGGCGACGAGCGCGATGCCCAGCGCCACCGCGATGGGCGACAAGTCGAGACCCGCGCCCAGAAGGCGGGCCGGGCGGATGCCGGCGCCCAGCGCCGTCATGGCCAGCAGGACGCAGACCAGCGCCGCCGCCCCCAGGGCGTCCAGCGGAAACAGCGACAGGACGGCGTCCATGGCCTCGCCTCGCCCCGGGCCTTCGGACGAAGCGGCGCGCCGGGCCGGCCGAGCTTCCGTCGATCAGTGACACGGCTTGCCGCAAGGCGACAATACGGGTTCGCGCATAGAGCGACCGAAGGGACCCGCGAACGCGGATCCCGGAACCGTCAGCCCGCCGGCGCGGCCCATGGGCGAGCGGCGGCGTCCTGCGCCGCGAAGCGCTCGATCTCGGCGGCATAGCTGCGCGTCATGTCGATGTCGTCCCAGCCGTTGACGAGCTGGGTCTTCCACACCGGCTCGATCTCGAAGGCGAACACCTTGTTGCCGACGCGGATGGTCTGCGACGGCAGGTCGACCTCGATCGGCCCCCCGCCCAGCACCAGTGCGTCCTGCAGCAACTCGTCGACCTGCTCCTCGGGAAGGCGGGCGGGCAGGAGGCCGTTCTTCACGGCATTGGAGGCGAAGATGTCGCCGAAGCTCGGCGCGATCACGCAGCGGATGCCGTGGTCGGCCAGCGCGTAGACCGCGGCCTCGCGCGACGATCCGCAGCCGAAGTTGCGGCGCGCCACGAGAACCTGCGCACCGGCATGCCGGGGATCGTCCAGCACCGCGGCCGCGTTGCCTGGCTCGCGCCGCAGGTCGTGCAGCAGGAACGCGCCGTACCCCGCCGAGCGCGGCTGCTTCATGAAGCGGGCGGGGATGAGCTGGTCGGTGTCGACGTTCGCCACCGGGAGCGGGCAGGCGCGGGTCGAGAGCGTGACGAAGGGCTTCATGGTGTCCTCCCCGCGAGCAGCGGACGCATGTCGGTGAGCCGGCCGGCGATCGCCGCCGCCGCCACCATGGCGGGCGACATGAGGTGCGTGCGCGCGCCCGGGCCCTGACGGCCCTTGAAGTTGCGGTTGGTGGTAGAGGCGCAGCGCTCCCCCGGCGGGACGATGTCGCCGTTCATGCCCACGCACATGGAACAGCCGGACTCGACCCACTCGAGGCCGGCGTCGCGGAAGATGCGGTCGAGCCCCTCCTCCTCCGCCTGCCGCTTCACCTGCGACGAGCCCGGCGAGACGAGCCCCGGCACCGCGGCCCGCCGCCCCGCGAGCACCGCCGCGGCGGCCCGCAGGTCCTCGATGCGGCTGTTCGTGCAGGAGCCGATGAACACGCGGTCGATGCGGATGTCGCCGAGCGCCATGCCCGGCGTCAGGCCCATGTAGGCGAGCGCGTCGCGCACCGCCTGGGCGCTGCCGTGATCGGCGACGCGGTCGGGATCGGGCACCGTCGCGGCGATGGGCAGCGCCTGCTCCGGGCTGGTGCCCCAGGTCACGGTCGGCGCGATGGAGGCGGCGTCCAGCACGACCTCGCGGTCGAACGGCGCGTCACGGTCGCTGGCCAGCGCGCGCCAGTCCTCGACCGCGCGCTCGAACGCGTCGCCCCTTGGCGCGAAGGGCCGCCCGCGCAGATAGGCGAACGTCGTCTCGTCGGGCGCGACCAGCCCGAGCCGCCCGCCGGCCTCGATGGAGAGGTTGCACAGCGTGAGCCGGCCCTCCATCGACAGGCCGCGGATGGCCGAGCCGGCGAATTCGATCGCATGTCCCTGCGCCCCGTCCGTGCCGATGCGGGCGATCACGGTCAGCGCGATGTCCTTGGCCGTGGAGCCCGGCGGCAACCTCCCGTCCACGCTGATGCGCATGCGCCGCGGCCGCTTCTGCCAGATGGTCTGCGTCATCATGACGTGCGCGACTTCCGACGCGCCGATGCCGAAGGCGTAGGCGCCGAGCGCGCCGTGCGTCGAGGTGTGGCTGTCGCCGCACACGACGATCAACCCCGGCAGGGTCAGCCCCTGCGCCGGCATGGTGACGTGGACGATGCCCTGGCGGCGGTCGTCGAGGCCGAACAGGGTGATTCCGTGTTCGGCGCAGTTGCCGACGAGTTGCTCCACCATGCCCCGGATCTCCGGAACGATGGCGTCGCGGTTGCGCGTCGGCACGTAATGGTCGGCCACGCCGAAGGTGAGGTCGGGCCGCGCCACCCGGGCCTCGCGGGCGGCGAGCTGGTCGAAGGCGAGGAACGAGCCTTCGTGCAGGAGGTGCCGGTCCACCCACAGCAGCGACTGGCCGTCCTCCCGCGTCGTGATGGCGTGGGCGTCCCAGATCTTGTCGATGATCGTTCGCGCTGTATCTGCCACTGCGCGGCCTCCTGAGCCCTTGGATCGCCCGCGGCCCCTTGACCGCCGCAATTTGTCTTCTAGCATAGACAACTATAAGTTCGTTCCGCCGGTCAATAGCGTCGAGGGATCATGGCCGTCGCCGAGAGCTCCAAGTCCCGACAGATCTATCTGGTGCTCCGCGACCGGATTGCAGCGGGGCATTATGCACGGTCCGCGCCGTTGCCGACGGAACAGGCGCTGTCGGCGGAGCACGGCGTCTCCCGCGAGACGGTGCGCCGGGCGCTGGCGGCGCTGGAGGCCGAGGGGCTCATCACGCGCCGACGCGGCGCAGGCACGTTCCTGAGCGACGCGCGGCGGCCCCGCCCCATCGTCGCCGACCTCTCGGACGCGCTGGCGAACCTGATGGCCATGGGGGCGTCCACGAAGGTGCGGCTTCTTGCCTTCGGCTACGAGGAGGCGCCGGACGCGGTGGCGGACGCGCTGGGCCTCGAACCGCGCGCGCGGGTCCAGCGCTCGGTGCGCGTGCGCTTCATCGACGACGCGCCCTTCTCCTTCCTGACGACCTTCGTGCCCGAGCGGATCGGACGAACCTATTCGGAGGCCGACCTCGCCTCCCGTCCCCTGCTCTCGCTGCTGGAACGCTCGGGCGTCGAGCTCGAAAGCGCGACGCAGGAGATCGGTGCGCAGCTTGCCTCGCCCGACGTCGCCGACGAGCTCGGCGTCGCCGTGGGCTCCGCGCTCATCGCCCTCACCCGGACCGTCTACGACAGCGACGGCCAGGGAATCGAGCACCTGTCCGCCCTGTACAGGCCGGACCGTTACGCCTTCCGCATGGATCTCGTGCGGACACAGGATCGCAACGGGCGGCGCTGGCTGCCTGCTGCTGCTGCGCATGCCATGCCGACACAACAACGGACCCCGGCCAGCGGGCCGTGACAGAAGGGGAGACTGGACCATGACCTACGATCGCAGCCTTTCGCGGCGTTCGATCCTGAAGGCCGGCGCCGCCGTCGCCGGCGCCGTCGCGATGCCGACCTACCTGCGCGCCCAGGGCGCGGCGGTGAAGATCGGCATCCTGCAGCCGGTGACGGGCGCGCTCGCCTTCGACGGCCAGCAGGGCCTGATCGGCGCCGAGATGGCGATCAAGGCCATCAACGCGGCCGGCGGCATCAAGTCGCTCGGCGGCGCGAAGCTCGAGATGGTGTTCGGCGACGTGCGCTCGACGCCCGAGGGCGGCACCTCCGAGGTGGAGCGCCTCGCGGCCGAGAACGTGTCGGCGATCGTCGGCGGCTTCGCCAGCCCGATCTGCCTCGCGGCCACGCAGGCCGCCTCGCGCTACGACCTGCCCTACATCGTCGACGTCGGCGTCAACGACCAGATCGTGTCGCGCGGGCTGAAGAACACGTTCCGCTTCGCGCCGGGCTCCTCGATCGTCAGCACGCAGGCGCTCGACAACCTCGTCACGCTCAACAACGCCGCCGGCCGCCCGGCGCGCACCGTGGTTGTGGTGCATGAAGACGGGCTGTTCGGC
>JAIYAB010000309.1 GCA_027489275.1 Hyphomicrobiales bacterium | reverse complement strand
CGACCTCCAACTCGCTCTCATGGCGCGGTACGGGGACCTGGACGACGCAATCCTGATGATCGAACGTTCGGCCCTGTCTGCCATGGACTTGAAACACCACGCTCTCGCAAGGCGTCATCTGACCGATGAGAAGGCTGCAATGCGTCGGTGGCAGTCGTTCTGCGAAGCAGCATTCACGATCCTGCGTATATCCTCCTTCACCCAGGTCATCCTCGATCTGCGCGAGCATGTGCTGGCGACGGGCGACGACAGCGACCGCGCCCGCATGCGCGAGGTGGATGCCATCCTCTCGCGCGTGTGGAGGCGGCCGAAGCAGGGTCCTGGCGATGGGCAGGCCTGCGGACAAGGCCATGCGCAGAACGGCGGTCGCGACCTCGGTGGGGATGGCGGACAGGACGGCGTTCAGCGCAAAGGTCAGCACCAAGGCCGGGATAACGGTCGGAAGCGTGCGCAAGGCGTTGGCGGCTTCGACGCGTCCCCGTCCTCAAGGCGTCGTGCGAACCCCGACCGCGATCGGGAAAACAAAAAAAGCACGAACGAACCTGGAGGCCAGGGCCAAGGCCAAGGCGGAGGCGGACGCTCTCCTTTGCGGGTCCAGCCTAAGCCCCAACTCCAGCACCAGCACCAGCACCAGCACCAGCACCAGCACCAGCACCAGCACCAGCACCAGCTCCAGCTCCAGCTTGAGCGCCAGGCGCAGCCCCAACCTCTGGCCCTCGCCCCGGCTCAAACCAAAAAAATGCCGAACGAACCTGGATCTCCCCCGCACGCCAGCGGATCCGCGCCGCCTCGGCCAGCACCGATGAACGCCCCCTCCGCACGAAGGTCGGATGACACGTGGCCCCAGCCGCAGGCCGCTGAAGCACTCCATCCCTGGGACGGCATCGTTCCACCCCAGCGAAGGGGATCTGGAACCATGGCCGATCCCCTCATCAAGCCATCCATCCCCGATACGATCCAAGGACCAGGCGTGTTCACCGAGCCGCTCGGCTCACCCACCCTCACATGGCGTCAAGTCGCTGGCCAACCTGCGCCCAGGACCGGCGCCTTCCACGGCATCGGAGACGCAGAGCGAAACCGGCAGAACCCCTCCGCAGAACGCTTCCCCGACGCGGTCCCCTCTCCCGATCGCAACGCAGGTCCTGAACGTATCGCAGCATCTCAACGCAACGCAGGACACGATCATCCCGAAAGCTCGAGCCCCTTCAGGAACGATCCTTCACCAACCAGGACGATCCAAGGATCGCAATCGGCCGGAGCAAAGCCTTCTTCCTCTCCTCGCAAACGCAGGCGACCGAGGCGGGAAAGACCGCTTTATGGATGGTAGGTGGTGGATACGGATGGTCGGTTGATGAAGCAGGAAGTCTCCATCATCTCCCCCCATCCACTGTGGGTCTGTCCGCAGCCGTCGTTGAGCCGAGCCGTTGCTGCCGTCGGCTAGTCCCGGTCGGGAGCGCCGAGCGGGAAGTAATGCCGGAACGGCCTTGCCTCCTCCACCGCGCGGGCGAAGGACGGACGTTCGAGCAGGCGCGACCGATACGCCCTGAGGCCGGGAAAAGCATCGGCGATCGGGTGCACCCAGTCCGCGTAGAAGAGAGACGGCGCCGCGCTGCAGTCGGCCATCGTGAATACGTCGCCCGCGGCCCAGCGCCGGCCGGCAAGTCGCTCCTCCAGCCACGCATAGGCGGTGTCGAGCGCGGTCCTGGCGCGATCCATCGCCTCGCGCGTGCCGGCCTGGTCGCCCTTCAGGGCCGCGAAGACCGGCTTCTGCATCTCGGTCATGACATAGTTGTCGAACACGCGATCGAGGAAGCGGGTCTCAAGCGAGACGACCGCATCGTCCGGCAGCAGGCGGACAGGGCCGGGATGACGCAGGGCCAGGTGTTCGATGATGATGCTGGACTCGACCACCGTGCGGCCCGAGTCGACGAGCACGGGGAAGCGCCCGAACGGCCACAACGCCGCGCGCTCGTCTCTCGCGGCCGGGTCTTCCAACGATCGGTACACGAAGGGGATGTCGTTCTCGTAGAACGCGATCAGCACCTTCTGGCAGTACGACGAAAAGGGATGGGAATAGAGCGTCAACGTCATTGCAACCTCGCGTCTCGCGGCCCCGGGATCGACGGCCGTGGCCATCCATGTGGGCTGTAACGCGCTGCCGGCAGCAAGGATCACCGCCGGTCGCAGTGCTCGCACGTTAGACCCTTACGCAGAAACAGGTTCGGCGCTACTTGCCGCTGCCGAAAGTCTGCGGCGTCCGGATGCCGATGGGCCCCGGCTCATTCTGGAAGCCGCCGGGATCGCTGGACGTCTGCACGCAACCCGCCAGCGCCAGCAGGAGGCACGCAGCGCCCGTGACCATGGCAATGACCCGAGCCCCGCGGGTGACCGCGCCCGCCGATCGCTGCGTTGATCCCATGGTCTCTCTCATGATGGCCGCCAAATCGTCCGAAGCGGGCCGAACCGCCGGATCGCAGTGAAGCCTCGGCCCGGTATCTTTTCGCGCATGTCGCCGGCACGCAACCCAAAGCTGCAGATTCCGTCCGGTTCTCTGCGGATGGGCCGGAGGGCCGGTCGAGCCTTGCCATGGCCGGCGGACACCAGCACAATCCGATTTCACTGGATTGGCTTGCTGATTGTACCGACCAGAGGAGACCGGGGATGAGGTGGACCATGCGGCGTGACGGACTGCTCTTGGCGGTTGCAGCGTTGGCTCTTTCGGCCGCTCCCGCAGCGGCGAAGGACATCAAGGTGTGTCTTATCGCCGGCAAGACCGGTCCTCTCGAAGCCTACGCGAAGCAGACCGAGGCGGGCTTCATGCTGGGCCTCGAATTCCTCACCAAGGGCACCATGCAGGTCGGGGCCGACACACTGAAGGTCGTCGTCAAGGACGACCAGTTGAAGCCCGATCGCGGCAAGTCCCTGCTGGAAGAGTGCTACGGCGACGACAAGGCCGACATCGCCGTCGGCACCACGGGGTCTCCGGTCGCGCTGGCCATGCTGCCCGTGGCCGAGGAAATGAAGAAGATCCTGATTGTGGAGCCCGCCGTCGCCGATTCGATCACCGGCGAGAAGTGGAACCGCTACGTGTTCCGCACCGGACGCAGCTCCTACCAGGACGCGCTGGCCAACGCCGCCGCCGTTCCGGACGGCGACGTGTCGATCGGCATGGTCGCGCTCGACACCGCCTTCGGGCGCGATGGCGTCGCCGCCTTCAAGACCGCGCTCTCCGGGGTCCGGCCCAAGGCGAAGGTGATCGCCGAGGAATACGCTGCCGGCAACACGGCCGACTTCACGCCCTTCGCCGAGCGTCTCTTCAACGCGATGAAGGACAAACCGGGCCGCAAGATCATCGCCTTCATCTGGGCAGGCGCGCATCCGATCGCCAAGTTCGTCGACATGAAGCCGGAGCGCTTCGGCATCGAGCTGGCGCCGGGCGGCAATATCTTGCCGGTGATGGCGGCGTGGAAGGCGTTCGCCGGCGCCGAAGGCGGGATCTACTACTACTACGACTTTCCCCGGAACGCGCAGAACGACTGGCTGAAGGCCGAGTACCAGAAGCGCTTCAACGCTCCGCCGGACTTCTTCGTCGCGGGCGGTTTCGCCGCCGCGTCGGCCGTCGTCACGGCGCTGCAGAAGGCGGGGTCGACCGACACCGAGAAGCTCATCGCTGCGATGGAGGGCATGAGCTTCGAGACGCCGAAGGGCACGATGACCTTCCGCAAGGAGGACCACCAGGCGCTGCAGGACATGTATCACTGGCGGATCAAGAAGAACGCCACGGACACCGACCTGCTGGAGCTCGTGGCCACCATTCCGGCCAAGGACATGCCCCTGCCCATCCGCAACACCCGTTGAACGGCCGCACCGCAGTTTCTCGCTTCGCGTCCTGCACCCAGAGGCCGGGGCGCGGGGCGGGAACCGGGACACCCTGCGAAGGCCGGCGCCCGGCATGACGCAGCACGCCCATCCCGTCCTTCGGACCACCGGCCTCACCATCCGCTTCGGCGGGCACGTGGCGGTCGACGCGGTCGACTGCGCCTTTCACCGCGGCACGCTGACGGCCATCGTCGGGCCGAACGGCGCCGGGAAGACGACCTATTTCAACCTCGTGTCGGGCCAGCTGCGCGCGAGCGCGGGCCGGGTCGAGCTCGATGGCGTCGACGTCACCGCGCTGGGCCCGGCCGCGCGGACGAAACGCGGCATGGGCCGCGCCTTCCAGTTGACCAACCTGTTCCCCAACCTCACCGTGCACGAGAACGTCCGGCTCGCCGTCCAGGCCCGCGCCGGCGGCGGCGGCGATCTCCTGTCCCGCTGGACCCGGCGCGTCGACTGGATCGAGCGGGCCGACCAGATCCTCGAGGACGTGGCGCTGGAGGCCTCGCGCGATACCGCCGCCGCGGCCTTGCCGCACGGCAGCCAGCGCAAGCTGGAGGTCGCCGTGATGATGGCGCTGGAGCCGCATGTCTTCATGTTCGACGAGCCGACAGCCGGCATGTCCGTGGACGAGGTGCCTGTCGTGCTGGATCTCATCCGACGGCTGAAAGGGCAGGGGGACAAGACAATCCTCCTCGTCGAGCACAAGATGGACGTCGTGCGCAGCCTCGCCGATCGCATCGTCGTGCTGCACAACGGGCGGCTTGTGGCCGACGGGGAGCCGGCCGCCGTCATCGCGTCGCCGGTGGTCCAGGAGGCCTATCTCGGCATTCCCGCCGGCAAGGCGGAGCCGGCCGATGCCTGACGCGCTGCTCACGCTCGCCGGCGTGCACACCCACATCGGCCAGTATCACATTCTCCAGGGCGTCGACCTCGCCGTGCCGCGGGGCGGCATCACCGTGCTGCTCGGCCGCAACGGGGCGGGCAAGACGACGACCCTGCGCACCATCATGGGCCTGTGGAAACCCTCGGCGGGCGAGGTGACCTTCGACGGCCGGCCCATCGGCGGCCACGACACTCCCGACATTGCGCGCGCGGGCATCGCCTACGTCCCGGAGAGCATGGGGATCTTCGCCGACCTCACGGTGCGCGAGAACATGGTGCTCGCCGCCCGCGCCGGGCCTCCCGATCCCGCCCGGCTCGACTGGATCTTCTCCGTGTTCCCCGCCCTGAAGACGTTCTGGAACCATCCTGCCGGCGTGCTGTCCGGCGGGCAGAAGCAGATGCTCTCCATTGCCCGCGCCGTCGTCGAGCCGCGCCGGCTGATCCTGGTGGACGAGCCGACCAAGGGTCTGGCGCCGTCCATCATCGAGGCGATGATCCGCGGTTTCGGGGAGCTGAAGCGCTCGGAGACGACGATCCTGCTCGTCGAGCAGAATGTCCGCTTCGCCGGCGCTCTCGGGGACAGCGTCGCCGTGATGGACGACGGCCGCGTCGTCCATGCCGGCACGATGCAGGCGCTCGTCGCCGACACGGCGCTGCAGGCCCGGCTGCTCGGCCTCTCGCTGGAGGCCTCCCATTGAGCGACGCCGCCGCACCCGCTTCGACCCAGGCTTCCGTACCGCGCGTGCCGTTTGACTGGCGCCCGCTGGCGCTCGTTCCGCTGCTGGCCGCTGCTGCATTGCCCCTCGTCGACAACCCCACAACCTGGGTCACGCTGACGGTCGCCGGGCTGGCGATGGGCATGATGATCTTCGTCATCGCCAGCGGGCTGACGCTGATCTTCGGGCTCATGGACGTCCTCAACTTCGGCCACGGCGCGTTCATCGCGGTGGGCGCCTATGTCGCCATGTCCGTGCTCGCCGTGATGGGACCCTGGCTCGCAAGCGACGTGACGGCCGTGAACCTCGTCGCCCTTCTCGCGGCTGCCATCGCCGCCATGGCGGTGACCGGTGCGCTCGGCGTCGCCTTCGAGCGCATCGTCATCCGCCCCGTCTACGGCAATCACCTCAAGCAGATCCTGATCACGATGGGCGGGCTCATCGTCGCCGAGCAACTCATCCGCGTCGTGTGGGGGGCGGACCAGAAGCCGATGCCGCTGCCCGCGGGCCTGCGCGGGGCCGTGACCTTCGGCGACGTCGCCGTCGAGAAGTTCCGTCTGCTCGCGGTCGGAGTGGGCCTCGTCGTCTTCGTCACGATGACGCTCGTTCTCAACCGGACGAAGATCGGCCTGCTGATCCGCGCCGGGGTCGAGAATGGCGAGATGGTCGAGGCGCTGGGCTATCGCATACGCCGGCTGTTCGTCGCGGTCTTCGTCGCCGGGTCCGCGCTGGCGGGTCTCGGCGGCACGCTGTGGGCGCTCTACCGCGAGACCCTCACGGCCGATATCGGGGGCGAGGTGATGGTGCTCGTCTTCATCGTCATCATCATCGGCGGGCTGGGCTCCGTCGGCGGCTGCTTCATCGGCGCGCTCATGGGCGCGCTGACCGCCAACTACACCGGCTATCTCGCGCCCAAGT
>JAIYAB010000302.1 GCA_027489275.1 Hyphomicrobiales bacterium | reverse complement strand
TGTCGCCCATCTTGGTGCCGTTGCGCAGGTGCGCGACGTGCTGCGACATCGACATGCTCTCCTGGCCGCCCGCGACGATCACCGTGGCGTCGCCGTTGGCGATCTGCTGCATGCCGATGGCGACGGCGCGCAGGCCCGAGCCGCAGAGCTGGTTGAGGCCCCACGCGGTCTTCTCCTGCGGGATGCCGGCCTTGATGGCGGCCTGGCGGGCCGGGTTCTGCCCCTGGCCGGCGGCGAGGATCTGGCCGAGGATGACCTCGTCGACGTCATCCGGCGACACCTTCGCGCGTTCGACGGCGGCCTTGATCGCGATGGCGCCGAGTTCGTGGGCAGGCAGCGACGAAAGGCCCCCGTTGAAGGAACCGACCGCGGTACGCGCGGCGCTGACGACGACGATGTCGGTGGACATGGGCTATTCCTCCGTTGCTGCGGGCGCGATGCTGCGGTGCAATGGCCCGTGTGCGCCCTCGGGTCGGATCGATCTTTCCGCTGCCCTTCGTGCAGCGTCAAGACGCCCGAATGCGTATGCGTCTCAGCATTTGGTTTCGCTTCGTGCCCGCTTTGTGACCAAAGTCGGAGAAATCCGGTTTTCGCGCTGCCACAAAACCGATAGGGTCTGCCCGAAAAGGCGCAGACGCACGCGACGCCCGAGGCCGTACATGGCGACAGAGACCAAGCCGACCGTCATCAAGAAATACGCCAACCGGCGCCTCTACCACACGGGCACCAGCACCTACGTCACGCTCGACGACCTGGCGCTGATGGTGAAGAACGGCGAGGATTTCGTGGTGTTCGACGCCAAGTCCGGCGAGGACATCACCCGCCCGGTGCTGGCGCAGATCATCTTCGAGCAGGAAGGCAAGGAGGGCCAGAACCTCCTGCCGATCACCTTCCTGCGGCAGCTCATCCGCTATTATGGCGACAGCATGCAGGCGCTGGTGCCGCGCTATCTCGAATACTCGATCCAGACGCTGGCGCAGAACCAGCAGAAGTTCCGCGACCAGATGAACACGGCGTTCGGCAACAACGCCTTCGGCTCCGCCGCCTTCCACGCCATGGACGAGCAGGTGCAGAAGAACATCGCGATGTTCCGCGACGCGCTGCGCATGTTCACGCCCTTCCAGATCCCGGGCGCGCCGGCCGAGGCGGGAGCCGAGCCCACGCCGGCCGCGGCGGAGAAGCCGGCCGAGATCGATGAGCTCAAGCGCCAGTTGAGCGAAGTCCAGAAGCGGCTCGACAAGCTGTCGGGCGGCTGAGGCCGGCCGGCGGCGCAGCCGTCCCGCCGGATCCGTCCGGCGGGGACGTGATCAGTCGGTCCCGGTCGCCGGGAGCGCGGCCTGCGGCTCCTGCGCCAGTTCGGGCATGTCGAACAGCTCGCCCTGCAGGAAGTCGACGCCCCAGTCAGCCAGGATGCGCGCGGACGCCTCGTCCTGAACCCATTCGGCCACGACCAGCACATCGAGGTGGCGCGCCAGCTCCAGCAGCGTGCGCACGAAGAAGCGGTCGTCGTTCGAGCGCACGATGTTCTGCACGAAGGCGCCGTCGATCTTGATGATGTCGACGTGCAGCTCGCGCAGGTGCCGGAACGAGGTGTGGCCCGAGCCGAAATCGTCGATGGCAACGCGGACGCCGAGGTCGCGGATCTGCGCGATGCGCAGGCGCGTTGTCTCGATGTCGTGGACGAAGCAGGTTTCCGTCAGCTCCACGATCAGCCGCCGCGCCAGCGAGGGCCGAGGGGCCGCGAAGGCGGTGAGCGCGGATATCCATTCCGGGTGGCTGACGCTGGCCTGCGACACGTTCACCGAGAGGGTGAGGTCGGGATCCTCCTCGAGTGCGGTCGCCGCGAGTTCCAGCACGCGCTGGTCGAGCATGGGCATGAAGCCCAGCTTCTCGACCATGGGCACGACGAAGGAGGCCGGAAGCACCGTACCGTCCACCGCGCGGATGCGCATCAGCGCCTCGCGGAAGGCGACGTTACGCGTCTTCGCGTCGACCACGGCCTGCTGGACGATGCAGACGCGGCGGTCGTTCAGCGCCGAGACGACCTCGTCGGTGAGGCGCCGGTTGGTCATGCGGCGCTCGACCTTGCGCCGGTCGGGCGCAAACAGGACGATCTGCGCCGTGGGGGAGATCTTGGCGTCGGCCAACGCCTCCTCGCCATGCGCCATGGCGTCGGCCGCGGTCTGGCCGAAGCGCGGCAGCAGGACACCGCCGAGGCGGATGGAGGCGTTGACGACGCCCTTGGAGGTGGTCAGCGGCGTCGACTGCACGCTCGAGACGAAGCGCTGCGCGGCGACGGGGAGTTGGTCCTCGCTGCAGCCGAGCAGAACGATGGCGAGCTTGTTGCCGGAGAACCGCGCCATCGCGTCGCCGCGGCGCATCACGGTGCGCAGGCGCTGAGCGACCGAGGCGATGGCCTCGTCGGCGACGTCGAAACCGTAGGCCTCGTTGATCGCGGCGAGCCCCTCGATGCCGACCATCACCAGCGCGAGCGAACCGTGCGCGCGACGGGCGCGGGCGAGCTCGTCCGACAGCATTTCAGTGAGCTGGGCACGGGTCATCGCGCCCGTCAGCCAGTCCTGGTGCGGGTCCGCCGCGGTGGCGCCGGCGGACGTCACGCCGGGTAGCACGCGCACGACGCCGTGCACCTTGGCGGGGCGACCGTCCGTGCCGGCGAACCAGCGCCCCGTGTCCTCCACGCAGACCGGCTTGCCGGCGGGCGGCGTAAGGACGTAGCGGGTCTGGAAGGCGACGCCGTGACCGACGTCGCGATCCTGCGTACGCATGACGGTATCGTAGCGCGAGACGCCGTCGTCGGGGCGGACGAGGCGGGCATAGGCACGGCCTGAGGCGATCGGCTCGACGCCGCCGGTTCCGAGCACGGACGCAGCCTGCCCGCTCCAGGCGATCCTGTCGGAGGCGATGTCCCAGTCGTAGACAGCCTCGCCGATGGAGCCGAGGACGGCGCGCAGATCGTGCGCGAAAGGCTCTACGTCGTCCCGGGCGACCGTGCCCGATCCGGGGGCCGCTTCGTCCTTGGTGGCCATCGAGCCCTCGGTGTTGCGACGCAGGGCGTCCGGCAGGCCCAGCATGGGTCGATCCGGCACGGCCGAGCGTTCTCGAATGTCCCGAAACGATGCAATTTGCACGGTTAAGGGGGCGTTAACGGCGGCACGCGGCTTGCGACAGAACTGGGGAGAAACGGCACCCGAGCCCGAGCGCCCCACCATGACACAGCCCGCCGAGACGCAGACTGGCCCCCGCTCCACCGCCCTCGTCGCCACGGCGGCGGACCGGACGGAGCGTCGGCCCCTGCCGGGGGGCCACGGCGGCCGGGCCGACGCCGGATTCCTGGCGCATCTGCTGGCGATCCGCGCGGGGATGCCCGAGCACCGGGCCAAACGCAGAGCGGCGCCCGAGAGGGGCGCCGCTGCGTATGGAATGACGGCAGGATTGTCCGAAGCGGCCTTCGGGCGGACGGGCTTCGCGCGGGACGCGTGAGCCCCGGATGCGCCGGCGCCGGAAGACGGCGGCCGATCCGGCCGCCGCGGAGGCTCAGGCCTCGCTCTTGACCTTGAGAACCTGGCGACCGCGATACATGCCGGTCTTCAGGTCGACGTGGTGCGGACGGCGCAGCTCGCCGGAGTCCTTGTCCTCGACATAGGTCGGCTGCTTCAGCGCGTCGGCGGACCGGCGCATGCCGCGCTTCGACGGCGAGGTCTTTCTCTTCGGAACGGCCATGGAACTCTCCGGTGACTGGCGGCAGGCGGATGGGCACGACTGCACCATCGGGCGGCCGCCGCGAATTCGAAGCCGGGTCCATACAGCAATCACGGACGGAATGCCAGCCGCCCCGCGCGGTTTTTCGCGCGCGCCGACGGCTCAGCCGGGCGCGGCCTTCGCGAGGCAGCCCAGATAGGGCCCTGCCTCGGCGGAGCGCGCGACGTTGATGGCGGCGAGGCGCGCGTGGCCGCGCGACGGCCGCGCGGCGCTGCGGCGGACCGGATTCGGAAGGGCCGTCGCCAGCAGCGCCGCTTCGCGGGCGCCCAGCGCCGCCGCCGGCTTGCCAAACGCCGCCTGCGCCGCCGCCTCGGCGCCGAAGACGCCGGGACCCCACTCGGCGATGTTCAGGTAGATTTCGAGGATACGGCGCTTCGACAGCGCGAGATCGAGCCACAGTGCGAGTGGGATCTCCAGGCCCTTGCGGATGTAGGACCGCGACGGCCACAGGAAGAGGTTCTTGGCGGTCTGCATGGTGAGCGTGGATGCGCCACGGCTCGGGACGCCGTCCTCGGCATCCTCGATGACCTCGCGCAGGGCCTCCCAGTCGACCCCGCGGTGCTGGCAGAACCGCGCGTCCTCCGACATCAGCACGCTGGCGGCGAGCCGCGGCGAGATGCGATCGAGGGGGACCCACCGGCGGTCGACGTCCTGCAGGGTCAGCCATCTCCCGAGCATCAGGGTCGAGACGGGGGGAACCACGGCCCACAGCAGGGTGAGCCCGACGACCGCCGCCGCCGCGCCCGCCGCGAGCCAGGCGAGCGCCTTCGCCGCGCGGCGAAACCACCGTCCGGCTGCGCCGCCGCCCGCCCGTGCCGTCCGCTCCGCCTGCGCCATCCGCCGAGCCTTGACCGAACATCCCCGATAGGGCAAGCGGAGCCATTGCCCCGCACGGGGCCGCTTCCGCGGAGGCCGCCATGGCCGCAACGTCCCACGGCGAGGTCGAGGCCCGGCTCGCCGCCTGCGCGCAGGCCATCGAGACCACCCTCGACGAGTTGCTGTCGCCCCGCCCCCTGCCCGGCGAAATCGCACGCCCCGCCACCCTGCTCGACGCCATGCGCTACGCCGCGCTCGGCGGCGGCAAGCGACTGCGGCCGTTCCTGGTGGTGGAGAGCGCGCGGCTGTTCGACCGCGCGGGCGAGGGCGTGCTGCGCATCGGCGCGGCACTCGAAATGGTGCACTGCTACTCGCTCGTTCATGACGACCTGCCGGCCATGGACGACGACGACCTGCGGCGCGGCCGCCCGACGCTGCACCGGCACATGGACGAGGCGGCCGCCATTCTCGCGGGCGACAGCCTGCTCACCTATGCGTTCGACGTGATCGCCGCTCCCGCCACCCATCCGGATGCCGCCGTGCGCGCCGACCTCGTGCTCGGCCTCGCCCGCGCGGCCGGCCTCGGCGGCATGGCGGGCGGGCAGATGCTCGACCTGGAGGCGGAGGGCCGCTACGCCGGCGGCATGCCGCTCGCTCTCGACGCCGCCGCCGTGGTGCGGCTGCAGGCGATGAAGACGGGGGCGCTGCTCGCCTACGGCGCGGAGGCCGGCGCCGTCGCCGGCCGCGCATCGCAGTCGCAGCGGGCGGCGCTGCTGACCTACGGAAAGGCGCTCGGCGCCGCCTTCCAGGTGGCCGACGACATCCTCGACGTCGAGGCCACGGCCGAGGCGCTCGGCAAGGCGACGAGGAAGGACGCGGGGCGAGGCAAGGCGACGCTGGTGGGCCTTCTCGGCCTCGACGCCGCCAAGGCGGAACGCGACCGCCTCGCCGCCGCCGCCATCGCAGCGCTCGCCGGCTTCGGGCCGGAGGCGGATATCCTGCGCGACGCGGCGCGCTTTGCCGCGGAGCGACGCTCGTGAGCGATACGGCCTGGGTTCGCGACGCCATCGCCGCCATCGCGGCGGATTTCAACCGCTCCGCCGACACCCACCTGATCAGGCTTCAATTGCCATGCCTGTCGGGCATCGACCTGTACCTCAAGGACGAGTCGACCCACCCCTCGGGCAGCCTGAAGCACCGGCTGGCACGGTCGCTGTTCCTGTACGGGCTGTGCAACGGCTGGATCGGGCCGCGAACGGCGGTCGTCGAATCCTCGTCCGGATCGACGGCGATCTCCGAGGCGTATTTCGCCCGCCTGCTCGGGCTGCGCTTCATCGCAGTAGTGCCCGAAAGTACCGCGCCGGAGAAGATCGCTGCGATCGAGTTCTACGGCGGGGAGTGCCAGCGGGTGGCGCCGGGCGCGATCTACGCCCACGCGCGCGACCTCGCCCGCGCGCTCGACGGACACTACATGGACCAGTTCACCTATGCAGAGCGGGCGACCGACTGGCGCGGCAACAACAACATCGCCGAGTCGATCTTCGCGCAGATGGGGCGGGAGCGGCACCCCGTGCCGCGCTGGGTCGTGGTGTCGGCAGGAACGGGCGGCACCTCTTCCACCATCGGGCGCTACATCCGCTACCACGGCGACCTGGCCGGCACGACGCAGCTCGCGGTGGTCGACCCCGAGCACTCGGTGTTCGCGGATTATTTCGACAGCGGCGACGCGACGCTCACCTCCCAGCGCCCCTCGCGCATTGAAGGCATCGGCCGGCCGCGCGTCGAGCCGTCGTTCCTGCGGACGGTGGTCGACCGGATGATCCGCGTTCCCGATGCCGCGTCCATCGCCACCATCCACTGGCTGGAGGGCGCGCTGGGCCGCAAATGCGGCGGATCGACGGGGACGAACCTGTGGGGCGCGCTGTCGCTCGCCGGCGAGATGCTGGCCGCCGGCGAAACCGGCAGCATCGTCACGCTGATCTGCGATCCGGGCGAGCGCTACCTCAAGAGCTACTACGACCCCGCCTGGATCGCCGCGCAGGGGATAGACACCGCGCCTTGGCGCAGGGCGCTGGACGCCTTCTGCCGGACGGGAACCCTGACGCCGGGCTGAGGCGGGCGCTCAGCGCGCGCCAGCGCCGTACCGGTTGTCAATGTACTCCTGAACCATCGTCTTGAAGTCGTCGGCGAGCGTCGCGCCGCGCAGAGTGGCGGCCTTCTTCCCGTCGATGAAGACGGGCGCCGTCGGCGCCTCGCCGGTGCCGGGCAGCGAGATGCCGATGTCGGCATGCTTGGATTCGCCGGGGCCGTTCACGATGCAGCCCATGACGGCAACGTTGAGGGACTCGACGCCGGGATAGGTCTTCTTCCACTCGGGCATCGAGGTGGAGATCCAGCTCTGGATGTCGCGGGCGAGCTCCTGGAAGACCGTCGAGGTGGTGCGCCCACAGCCCGGGCAGGCAGCGACCAGGGGGACGAAGGTGCGAAAGCCCATCGTCTGCAGCAGTTCCTGCGCGACCTTGACCTCGACCGTGCGATCGCCGCCGGGCTCGGGCGTGAGCGAGACGCGGATCGTGTCGCCAATGCCCTCCTGCAGCAGGATGCCCATGGCGGCGGAGGAGGCGACGATCCCCTTCGAGCCCATGCCGGCCTCGGTGAGGCCGAGGTGGATGGCGTAGTCGGAGCGCTGCGCCAGCATGCGGTAGACCGCGATGAGATCCTGCACCGCCGACACCTTGGCCGAGAGGATGATGCGATTGCGCGGCAGGCCGATCTCCTCGGCGCGCACCGCCGAAAGCAGGGCTGACTGCACCATGGCCTCGCGCGTGACGGCGCGGGCGTCGATCGGCGCGGCGCTGCGGGCGTTGACGTCCATCAGGTGGGTCAGCAGCTCCTGGTCGAGCGAGCCCCAGTTCGCGCCGATGCGCACGGCCTTGTCGTGCCGGATCGCCATCTCGACGATGGACGTGAACTGCCGGTCGCGCTTGTCCTTGAAGCCGACATTGCCCGGATTGATCCGGTACTTGGCCAGCGCCTCGGCGCAGGCGGGATGGTCCGCGAGCAGCTTGTGGCCGATATAGTGGAAATCGCCCACGAGGGGCACCT
>JAIYAB010000400.1 GCA_027489275.1 Hyphomicrobiales bacterium | reverse complement strand
GAAATGCACGGGCATGGGCCTGATCGGGATCCTGGGCCGCCAGAGTGACGGAGTGGCGGGGCGGGTTCAAGCGCCCCCGCGCGCCCGCCGCCGCGGTCCCGCCGGCCGTCGCGGCGGTCTACCGCAAGTCGCGCGGCCGTGCCTCAGTTCGCGAAGCGGAAGTGCAGCACGTCGCCGTCGGCGACGACGTAGTCCTTGCCTTCGAGCCGGAAGCGGCCGGCGTCCCGTGCGCCGGCCTCGCCCTTGTGCTGGACATAGTCCGCATAGGCGATTGTCTCGGCGCGGATGAAGCCTTTCTCGAAATCGGTGTGGATGACGCCGGCCGCAGCCGGGGCGCGCGTGCCCTTCGTGATCGTCCAGGCGCGCGCCTCCTTCGGTCCCACCGTGAAGTAGGTGACGAGGTGCAGCAGGTCGTATCCGGCGCGGATGACGCGGTTGAGGCCCGGCTCGTCGAGGCCCACCGCCTCGAGGTATTCCTTCTGCTCCTCCGGGGCGAGGACGGCGATCTCGCTCTCGATCTTCGCCGACACCACGACGGCGACGGCGCCTTCCTCCTTCGCGCGCGCGAAGACCTTGGCCGAGAAGGCGTTGCCGTCATGCGCCGCCGCTTCCTCGACGTTGCAGACGTAGAGCACGGGCTTGGCCGTGAGCAGCGCGAGCATCTGGAAGGTCTTCTCCTCCTCCGCCTTGCGCTCGACGATGCGGGCGGGCTTGCCCTCCTGCAGCAGGGTCAGGCAGCGCTGCACGAGGTCGAGCTGTTCCTTCGAATCCTTGTCGCCGCCGCGCGCCTTCTTCTCCAGCGCGACGACGCGCTTCTCGAGGCTCTCGAGGTCGGCCAGCATCAGCTCGGTCTCGATGGTCTCGATGTCGGCGATGGGATCGACCTTGCCCTCGACATGGGTGATGTCCCCGTCCTCGAAGCAGCGCACCACATGGGCGATGGCGTCCACTTCGCGGATGTTGGCGAGGAACTGGTTGCCGAGGCCCTCGCCCTTCGACGCGCCGCGCACGATGCCGGCGATGTCGACGAAGGTGATCCGCGTCGGGATGATCTGCGCCGAGCCGCCGATGGCCGCCAGCGTATCCAGCCGCGGATCGGGCACGGCGACGTCGCCCACATTCGGCTCGATGGTGCAGAACGGATAGTTCGCCGCCTGCGCCGCAGCCGTCTGCGTCAGCGCGTTGAAGAGGGTCGACTTGCCGACGTTCGGCAGGCCGACGATGCCGCATTTGAAGCCCATCAGGTCACCAGCTTTTCAAGGTCAACAGGCTTATGCCGGAAAGGATTGACGAGGAGAAGCCCGTCGATGCGCTGGCCTCCATTCATGTCTTCGCTCAGGAAGACGTTGCAGGAGGCGGTCAGGGCCGAGGCCAGAAGCACGCTGTCGTAGAAGCTGAACCCGTAATTGCGATGGAGGCGCAGGCCCATTGATGCGGTATCGGCAGTCGTCTCGGCCGTGCACCACGCCTTCATGCCCTCCAGATCCATCTCGAGTTCCGACAGATCAGCCATGACCCGCTTGCGCAGCACGACGGAGCTGTACTCGTTCATCACTTGCGGGCTGATGACGAGTTGTCGCCCTGCGGAGAGACGCCTGATCCAGTCGGCCGCGGCGGCCCGTTTATCGGGGTTCTTCCGATCCCGGCCGTACAGCAGGACGTTCGTGTCGACGAAGCAGATGATCTTCCCGCTCAGCATAAATCTCGTCCCGGGTCGGCATCCGCCCGTTCTCGTCACTCAGGTCCATCAGTGGCCCGTCGAGGAAATCGCGGATCGCACGTCTGCGCCTGGTGAGCTTCATGTGGTCGGCCAGCACCTCGGAAACGAAGCGCGACAGGCTCTTGCCCGCGTGGGCGGCTTCGACGCGCGCCTGGCTAACGACGTTCTCGTCAAGGCTGATCGTCACGTTCTTCATGTCACGACCTCCGTGAGTTCGTGATATCGTGAGTTCGTGAGTTCGTGTCAAGGCGAGCGACCGCTCAACCCCGCTCCTTCACGCCCTTCACGTCGCCCCAGCCGCGCCCTTCCATGGAAAGGTGGACCTTGCTCTGGAAGGCGCTGTCGTCGCCCTCGGTGAGCAGCGGCGCGTGGTCGGCGCAGGCGCGACAGAGATCCTCCACCCAGTCGCGCTCGGCCTTGCCGAAGTCGTTGAGCACATAGGCGTGCACGAGCGCCTTGTCGCCGGGGTGCCCGATGCCGAGGCGCACGCGGCGGTACTCGTTGCCGCACAGCGCGCTGATGGAGCGCAGGCCGTTGTGGCCGGCATTGCCGCCGCCGAGCTTCACGCGCAACTTGGCCGGCGGCAGGTCGAGTTCGTCGTGGAAGACGACGACATCGGCCAGCGCGATCTTGAAGAAGCGCATGGCCTCGCCCACGGCGCGCCCGCTCTCGTTCATGAAGGTCTCGGGCTTGAGCAGGATGACGCGCTGCGCGCCGATGGTCGCTTCCGCGCTCTCGCCCTGGAACCGCCGCCGCCACGGCGCGGCGCGGTGGACACGCGCGATCTCGTCCACCGCCATGAAGCCGATGTTGTGACGGTTGCCCGCGTAGCGCGAGCCTGGATTGCCGAGGCCGACGAAGAGCAGCATGACGGTCGACGTCCGAGTGGGGCCCCAAACGAATGCGCCCCGCCGAGGCGGGGCGCAACCGGGTCGCCGGGAGGCGACGCCTTACTTCTTGGGAGCGGCCTTGGCCGGGGCGGCCTTCGCCGGGGCTGCGGCGGGAGCCGCCGCGGCGGCCGGGGCCGGCTCGTCCTTCAGGCCCGACGGCGCGGCGATCGTGGCGATCGTGAAGTCGCGGTCGGCGATCAGCGGCTTGCAGTTCTCGGGCAGCTTCACCGCCGAGATGTGCAGCGAGTCGTTGATGTCGAGGCCGGCGAGGTCCGCCGTGATCCCGTCCGGGATGTTGTCGGCGGGGACGAGCATCTCGACGGTGTGGCGCACGATGTTCAGCGTGCCGCCGCGCTTGATGCCCGGGGAGGTCTCGCCGTTGATGAAGTGCACCGGCACGTCGACGCGGATCTGCTGGCCGGCCTTCAGGCGCAGGAAATCGATGTGGAGGGGCGTGTCCTTCACCGGATCGAGCTGGTAGTCGCGCGGCAGGACGCGGGTCTTTGCGCCGTCGACGTCGATCTCGAACTGGGTGGTGAGGAAGTGCCCGGCGAAGATGAGCGTCTGCGCCGTCTTGTGGTCGAGCGAAATGGCGACCGGGGCTTCGCCCGCGCCGTAGATCACGGCGGGGATGAGGCCCTGGCGACGAACGGCACGTGCGGCCCCCTTGCCGCCGGTCGGCCGCGTCGAAGCCTTGAGCTGCTTCACGACTTTGGACATGGAAAGTTCCTTCAAGAGAAAGGGGCCGCGCGCGGCCCCGGTCGGTCAGCGCCCGTGCCTCCAGGGGTGTCTGGCGGGCGCGGCGGTGCCATAGCAGAAAAGGCGTCGAGCGACAACCGGGCCGGCCGAGCGGGACGGCGGCCTGCCGTCTATGCCGTCACTGCGGCATCCTGCGCCGCAGGAAATCGCGCACGGCCGGATCCTCGCTGAGCCCGATCGCCAGCCCGTAGGCCTGCCGCGCCGCAGCCGCGTCCCCGCTGCGGGTGAGCAAATGCGCGCGCAGCGCCCAGTAGGGCTGATAGCTCTTCACGGCATCCGCCGGCAGCGCATCGAGCAGGTCCAGCCCGGCCAGGGCGCCATGCACCTCGGCATGCGCGGCCGCGCGGCTCACCAGCACGCCGACCGTCGGCGACAGCCCGGCCAGCGCGTCATGCAGCATCGCGACCGCCGCCCACTCCGTGCGGCCCGAACGGCCGCGCAGCGCGTGGACGGACTGGATCGCCGCCTCCATCTGGAATCGCCCGATACGGCCCATGCGGGCCGCGCGCCGCAGCGCCTCCTCCGCCTCGCGCTGAAGCGGGACGAGCCACAGCGCCGTGTCCTGCTCCGCGAGCGCCACGAACGCGCCGTCGACGCCACGCCGGGCCGGGCGGCGCGCCTCGCAATGGAGCAGCAGCGCGAGAAGGCCGAGCGCCTCCGGCTCCTCGGGAACGAGCGCCGTCAGCAGACGGGCCAGATCGATCGCCTCGCCGGCGAGGCCGGCCCGGTGAGGGTCGGTGCCCGTCACGTCCTCCCAGCCGGCGCCGTAGGCCGCATAGACGGCTTCGAGGACGGCGGCGAGCCGGTCCTGCCAGTCGGGTCGTTCGGGAACCTCGAAGCGAAGGCCGGCGTCCCGGATGCGCGCCTTGGCGCGAACCAGCCGCTGCCCCATCGCCGCCGGCGAGGTGAGAAAGGCGGCGGCAATCCGCGCCGCGTCGAGGCCCAGCACGGTCTGCAACATCAGCGGCGTGCGGGCGGCCGGGTCGATCGCGGGATGCGCGCAGACGAAGAGCAGCTTCAGCCGTTCGTCAGGGAAGTCGTCCGTGCCGGTCTGCATACGGCTTTCCTCCGCCTCTTCCGCCGCCTGAACCAGCATTGCCGCTGAATCGCTGCGGGTCGTGGCGCGACGGGCCGCATCGATCAGGCCGCGTCGGGCGACGGTCAGCAGCCATGCTTCCGGCCGCTCCGGCACGCCGCGCACGGGCCATGTCTCGAGCGCGGCGCGAAACGCATCGGCGAGCGCGTCCTCCGCGCCCGCCACGTCGCGCGACCGGGCGGAGAGATAGGCGACGAGCCGCCCATAGGAGGCGCGGGCGGCCTTCTCCGCCGCCCGTCGCGGATCGCTGGCGCCTGCGGTCGGCGCGTCGTCCTGCATGTCAGCCCGGCACGGGCATGGGCGGCAGGACCGGCCTGACTTCGACGCACCCATACGCGGCGGCGGGGCTGCGCGCCGCCCACTCCAGCACGGTATCGAGGTCGGGAGCCTCGAGCATGAAGAAGCCGCCGAGCTGTTCCTTGGTGTCGGCGAAAGGACCATCCTGCACCTGGCGCTTGCCGTCCGTGACGCGCACCGTGGTCGCCGTCGCCGGCCCCTGAAGGCCCTGGCCACCCTTGACGAGGCCGGACTGCTGCAGCGCGCCGATGTAGTCCATCCACGCGCCCCAGTAAGCGCCGCTCTTGGCGGGATCCTCGCGGTCAGCAAAGAGTTGGGCCGGCTCGTAGAACATGATCACGTAGTCCATCGGTCCCTCCTTCGGGGGAAAGCGTTGCAGGGTTAGGGCGTGCGACAGCTCATGGCCTCGCCGCTCCCGAACCAATGACGGACGGGAATGGGCACGTTCGACAGAGAGCAGAAAAAAGTTTGCGGGGCCAGACGGCAGCCCCTTCCGGCATCGGACGCGGCCGTCAGCCGCAGATGCGGCCGCCTGACAAGGGGCGGGGTGACCGCCGACCCGCGACGCCTTGCGTGTTCAGTCGAACAGGCTCGACACGCTCTCTTCCAGCGCGGTGCGGCCGATCGCTTCGCCGAGCAGGGAGGCGATGGAGATCACGCGGATGTTGCGGGCGACCTTCACGGCCTCGGTAGGCTGGATCGAATCCGTCAGAACGAGCGTCTTCAGCTTGGAGGCTGCAATGCGGGCCACGGCGCCGCCGGACAGCACGCCGTGCGTGATGTAGGCGTGGACCTCCTTGGCCCCGTCCTTCAGCAGCGCCTCTGCGGCGTTGCACAGCGTGCCGCCGGAATCGACGATGTCGTCGACCAGAATGCAGGTCCGGCCCTCGACATCGCCGATGATGTTCATCACCTCGCTCTCGCCGGCGCGCTCGCGGCGCTTGTCGACGATGGCGAGCGGGGCGTCGATGCGCTTGGCCAGAGCGCGGGCGCGCACCACGCCGCCGACGTCGGGAGAGACCACCATCAGGTTGGAGAGCTCCATCCGCTCCTTGATGTCGCGCACCATCACCGGGGCGCCGAACAGGTTGTCCGTCGGGATGTCGAAGAACCCCTGGATCTGCCCGGCGTGGAGATCGACCGTCAGCACCCGGTCCGCTCCGGCCTCGGTGATGAGGTTTGCCACCAGCTTGGCGGAGATCGGCGTGCGCGGGCCGGCCTTGCGGTCCTGGCGGGCGTAACCGAAGTACGGCAGCACGGCGGTGATGCGGCGCGCCGAGGAGCGGCGCAGCGCGTCGATGATGATCAGCAGTTCCATCAGGTGGTCGTTCGCGGGGAACGACGTGGACTGGATGATGAAGACGTCCTGCCCCCGGACGTTCTCCTGGATCTCGACGAAGACCTCCATGTCGGCGAACCGCCGGACCTGGCACTTGGCGAGCGGCACTTCCAGATACGCGGCGATCGCATCCGCGAGCGCCCGGTTGGAGTTGCCCGCAACGAGCTTGATCGCGGCTTTCATGGGCGCGGCCTTCATTCGATCGAGAATCGGCGGAACATCCGCAGCCGGCGGCCGCGACCCGCGTCAGATCGGGCTCTTAGCAGCCCATGCCGGCGCTCACAATATGACGGGCCTGCCGCATCAACACCAAAGATGAGGCAGGGGTCAGGCCACACGCATGACGCGGGGCCGCCGCGTCCACCCCGAAGGCGAGATCACTCGTCGGGCGTGTAGCCGAGAGCCGCGCCGCCCGCGACCCTGGCGCCGGCTCCCGCGGGGCCGCCGGCCCCGGCGAGAAAGGCCGCGACGTCGTTCATGCTCTGGGCGGTCGCCTTCGCGATCTGGCTCTCGCCGATCTTCGACCAGGGGTCATCCGCCTGGCCCTTGGCGAGCGTCGTGGTGGACACGCGTTGCGCGCGCTTGCGGGACGAGTCGAACACGTCCCAGACGATGGCCAGCGCCGTCTCGCCCTCTCCCGTCGAGTAGGCGGTGAGGTAGCCCTTCAGGCGGTAGCGCGGTTGCGCCTCGCCGGACACGATCTCGATGCGGCGGGCGGAGGCCTGCGAGGCGACCTCGGCGTTGACCTTGTCCTGCAGTCCGGCCGGCGCGCCCTCGATGGTCTCGACCGCCACGGGAACGCCCGCCGCCGAGACGGCGCGCCCCTCCAGGCCCTGCTGGCAGGCAGCGAGCGAAAGGGCGAGGACGGCGGCCGAAGCCGCTCCTGCCAAACGCCCGCACGCAATCCATGCCATCGCCACGTCCATCCCGCTTTCGACCTGAACGGCCGTTCCTGGCAGCGATAACTACGCCTGTCGGGCCGGCAGGTCCAGTTTCGCCGTATTCGAGGTCGGCAGGCATTCTGCGGCCGTGGCGCGACGCGGCGGTGGAGAGCGCGCCGCCGGCGCTTCCCCCCCGCCGTCGCGCGTCCTACATCTGCGGCATGCCGCAGTCCCGCAAGCCCACCGGGTCCGACCTTCCTCCAGGCTTCGCCGCGGCCCCGGAGGACGAGGACATCGACGATCCCTCCGCCGACGACCTCGCCGCGGAGAGCCTT
>JAIYAB010000485.1 GCA_027489275.1 Hyphomicrobiales bacterium | reverse complement strand
GATGGCCTGCGCGCGGGCCTCTTCACCCTCGACGCGCTGCGCGAGGTGCCGCTGGTGGCGGCGCTCCTGGATGAGATCGACGCGGCATGGCCGGGCCTCGAGCGCAGCCGGGCGATCCACGAACTCGGCCGTCGGATCATCACCCGCTTCGTCGAAGACGTGATCCATGAAAGCGAGAGGCGGATCGCCGCGCTCGACCCCGCCGATGCGGACGCGGTCCGCCGTGCTCCCGGAGCGGTCGTGTCGTTCAGCCCGGCGATGGCCGGCGCCGACGGCGACATCAAGCGCTTCCTGTTCGCGAACATGTACCGCCATCCCAGCGTGGTCGCGGTGCGACAGCAGGCCGACCAGGTGGTCCGCGACCTGTTCGGCCGCTTCAGCGACGATCCGGGGTCGATGCCCGAGGAGTGGCGCCGCGGGCTCGAGGATGCCGGCCCGGACCGCCGCGTGCGCCGCGTGGCGGACTACATCGCCGGGATGACCGACCGCTACGCCCTGCTCGAGCACCGGCGGCTGTTTGACGCCACCCCTGAATTGCGCTAGGCGCGCGCTTTCCGCCGGACCGTCCCTCCGCCGCCCCACCCGCCGCCCGCAGGCCGGCCCGCAGACCGTTCGAGGCTTCGACGCATGAACATTTTCAATGACTTCCAGCGCCGCGTTGCTGCCGCGGTGCAGCGGCTGGCGCAGGCGGGCGCGCTGCCGGCCGGCCTCGATACCAGCCGCGTCGTCGTCGAGCCCCCGCGCGATCCCGCCCACGGCGACCTCGCCACGAACGCGGCAATGGTGCTGGCCAAGGATGCGGGGATGAAGCCGCGGGCCATCGCCGATCTTCTGGCGGCCGAACTGTCGGCCGAGGCGGGCGTGCGGGCGGTCGAGATTGCCGGACCGGGTTTCATCAACATCCGCCTCGACGAAGACGTCTTCCGGGATGTGGTGCGGGCCGTGCTGGCGGCCGGGGCTGCCTATGGTCCTCCCGAGGCGGCAGACGCCGTGCCCGTCAACGTCGAATATGTTTCGGCGAACCCGACCGGTCCGATGCATGTCGGGCACGGCCGCGGCGCGGTCTTCGGCGACGCGCTGGCCAATCTCCTGGCGTTCGCCGGTCGGAAGGTGACGCGCGAGTACTACATCAACGACGCCGGCGCCCAGGTCGACGTGCTCGCCCGCTCCGCCTTCCTGCGCTACCGCGAGGCGCTCGGCGAGGACATCGGGTCCATTCCCGAGGGCCTCTATCCCGGCGACTACCTGAAGCCGGTCGGGACCGCGCTGGCTGCGGAGAAGGGGCGGGCACTGCTCGAACTTCCGGAAGCCCAGTGGCTGCCGCTCGTGCGCGAGAGGGCCATCGCAATGATGATGGAGATGATCCGCACGGACCTCGCGGCGCTGGACATCCGACACGAGGTGTTCTTCTCGGAGCGCTCGCTGGCCGCCGGCAGCGTCGACGCCATCGCCGCGGTGATCGCGGACCTGCGCGCGCGCGATCTCGTCTACCAGGGGCGGCTCGTTCCGCCGAAGGGCCAGCCCGTCGAGGACTGGGAGGATCGCGAGCAGACGCTGTTTCGCGCGACCGCCTTCGGCGACGACGTCGACCGGCCGCTGCTCAAGTCGGACGGCTCCTACACATACTTCGCCTCGGATATCGCCTACCACGCCTCCAAGTTCGCCCGCGGCTTCGGGCTGATGATCGACGTGTGGGGCGCCGACCATGGCGGATACGTGAAGCGCATGAACGCCGCGGTGAAGGCGGTGACCGGCGGCAAGGCGGAACTCGACGTCAAGCTGTGCCAGCTCGTTCGCCTGCTGCGCAACGGCGAGCCCGTGAAGATGTCGAAGCGGGCAGGGGAGTTCGTCACCCTGCGCGACGTCGTCGACGAAGTCGGCCGTGACGCGGTCCGCTTCATGATGTTGTTTCGCAAGAACGACGCGACGTTGGACTTCGATCTTGCCAAGGTGATCGAACAGTCGAAGGACAACCCGGTCTTCTACGTCCAGTATGCGCATGCGCGCTGCCGGTCGGTCCTGCGCCAGGCGGCGGAGGCCTTTCCCGACGTCGGGTTCGACGCCGCGATACTTGGCGAATCAGACCTGTCGCTGCTCTCTGACCCTGCCGAACTCGACGTCGTCCGCCGCATCGCCCAGTATCCGCGCATCGTCGAGGCGGCGGCCGCGGCCCACGAGCCGCATCGCGTCGCGTTTTTCCTGTACGATCTGGCGAGCGACTTCCACAGCCTCTGGAACAAAGGCAAAGAAGCGCCGCATTTACGGTTTGTTATCGAAACTGATCGAAAGTCGTCCTATGCGAGGCTCGCTCTTGTCTGGACGGTCATGACGGTGCTTGCATCCGGGCTCGGTGTTCTCGGCGTATCGGCCCCGGACGAAATGCGCTGACGAGTGGCACGAGGTCGCGGCCGGGGGGCTTGGAGAAGTCCTTCCGCGGTCCTAAGGTCTGAGGGCATGGCTTTCGTCCCAGCCCGCAACCCGCTCGCAGCAGACCCGCACCTCGCCCGAACGGCGGAGGCGCGAGGCCAAGCGGTGAACATTGGGTGCGTCCATGACTGACCAGAACAGATCCCGGCCGGTGATCGACCTCGACGAGCTGGAGCGCCAGCTCCGCGAGGCGGCTGCGCCGCGTCAACCGGCGCCCCAGGCGCCCGGCCGTGACGACCCGCTGGCGGAACTCGCACGGATCGTCGGCCAGGACGACCCATCCCGGGGATCGTGGCGTTCGCCGAGGCCCGCTACGCCGGTTGCGGCGGCCCCGCCGGCCGCGCCGACATCGGCCCGCTACCCGGCGGACGACTTCGAAGCGGAACTTGCCGCCCTGACGCGCGGCGAGCCCTTCCATGCGCCGGAGCCGCCGATGGCGCCGCCGCCGCGCCCGGCAGAGCCAGCCAGGACGGAGCCCGAGCAGGATCTTTCCGGCTGGGATCTGCGGACGGACACGCAGCCGATGCCCGATCATGACGATCGCGTCGTCGCTTTCGACGGCCACGGTCGTTCGCACGCCTATGTGGCCGACCGCGAAGACGAGCCGGTCTACGAGGCCCAGGGTCAGCTGCCTCCGCACGAGGAGGTTTACGAGGAGATTGCCCCCAAGCCGCGCCGCAAGGGTCTCTACGCGGTGGCAACCGTCATGGGTGTCGCCGCCGTCGGCATTGCCGCCGCGCTGGCCATGCGCGGGACGGGCGCCGGGCTGCAGACCGCGTCGGCGCCGCCCGTCATCAAGGCCGAGTCCGGCCCGATGAAGGTGCAGCCGGCCAATCCGGGCGGCGTCGTGGTTCCCAACCAGGACAACGTGATTTTCACACGCAAGCCCGAGGACACGAAGGGCGCGAAGATGGTCGGCGGCGAGGAGCAGCCCGTCGATGTCGCCGCCAAGGTCCAGCAGGCCAAGGCGGCAACAGCTGCGCCCGGTGCAGAACCGTCGACGACCTCGCCGGCCTCGGCCGTGGAGCTGCCCAAGCCGCCTCAGCCGACGGCCGCGGTTCCCGGTCTGGGTGAGCCGCGCAAGGTTCGCACGGTGTCCGTGAGGCCCGACGGCACGATCATCGATGCCGGCGAGGCCGCCCCCATGGCCCGGACGGCGGCGCTGGCGCCGGGCACGGTTCCTGCCATCCCCGTCTCGGCTCCGCCGACGGTGACCGGCGCGACACCCGCTCCCAGGGCGACGGCCGCTGTCCCGCTTCCGGCGGCGCCGGCGCCAACGGCCACGACGCCCGTGCCCGCCCGGCCGGTCGCGGCCCCCGTCGACACGAGTGCGACGACGCCGGCCCGTCCCGTCGCCGCTCCGGCGGCTCCGGCCGCTCCGCGGCCTGCGCAGGTTGCTGCCGTCGCACCGTCCGCCATTCCCGCGGGGGCTGCGGCTCCGGCCACGGATGCCGCGGGCGGCGGCGGTTTCACGGTGCAGCTCGCCGCGCCCGGCAGCGAACAGGAAGCGCGCGAGACCGCAACGCGGCTCGAGCGTCGCTTCTCGGGCGAATTGGGCGGCATGAAGCCCTTCGTCCGCCGGGCCGAGGTCAACGGCAAGACCATCTACCGGGTCCGCGTCGGCAACCTGACCCGCGACGATGCGACCTCGCTGTGCACGAAGGTCCAGTCGGCCGGCGGACAGTGTTTCGTCGCGCGGAACTGACCGGCGGCCGCCCGTTCGGTTCTTCGAGAGTTTTCACGGGGCCTTTCGGCCCCGTTTTCCTTCCTTCGCCGGGGTTGCCATGACAGCCTGCCGCGCCTTCATCGCCGGTTGTGCCGGCACCGTGATGCTGCCCGAGGAATCCCGCTTCTTCCGCGACGCGAGGCCCTGGGGACTGATCCTGTTCAGGCGCAACGTGGAGACGCCCGAGCAGGTGCTGGCGCTGACGTCGGCGTTCCGGGAGGCGGTCGGGCGGTCCGATGCCCCGGTCCTCGTCGACCAGGAGGGCGGCCGCGTGCAGCGCCTCGGCCCCCCGCACTGGCCCCGCTACCCCGCAGCGCGCCGGTTCCACGCCAGCCGCGCGAACGACCCGATGGCCGTCCGCGAGGTGGTTCGCCTCGGCGCGCGCCTGATCGCCAGCGATCTCGCCGCCGTCGGAATCACGGTGGACTGCCTGCCGGTGCTGGACGTGCCGGTGCCGGGCGCGCACGACATCATCGGCGACCGCGCCTATGCCGACGAGCCGTCGACCATCGCCGTTCTGGGGCGGGCCGCGGCCGAGGGGCTGATGGCCGGCGGCGTCCTGCCGGTGATCAAGCACATGCCGGGCCACGGCCGGGCGCGCGTGGACAGCCACGAGAATCTTCCGGTCGTCGACGCCAGCCACGAGGACCTCGCGGCACGCGATTTCCTGCCCTTCCGCATTCTGGCCGACATGCCGCTCGCGATGACGGCGCATGTGGTGTTCACCGCCATCGACCCGACTGGCCCCGCCACGACCTCGCGGCGGGTGTTCCGGCGCATCATCCGGGGCGAACTCGACTACCGCGGCCTCGTCATGTCGGACGACCTGTCCATGAAGGCGCTGGCGGGGACGCTGCGCGAGCGCGCGGAGGCGGCGCTGGCGGCCGGATGCGACGTCGCGCTGCATTGCAATGGCGACCTCGCCGAAATGCGCCAGGTCGCGGAGGCTGCGCCTGCGATGGCCGGTTTGCGTCGGCGGCGCGCGGAGGCCGCGCTCCAGCGTGTGCGGCACCTGCCGGAACCGTTCGATCCTGTGGACGCCCGCGCACGGCTCGACAGCATGCTTGCGATGGCGGCGTGAGGCGGCCAGTGTGCCCGCAGGGTCCTGGAGGCCTTGCGAATCACGGGACGTCATGGCGCAGCAGCTCGATTTCGAGGATCCCGCGCGGATCGAGAAGGCCGACGCCGAGCCTGCGCTGATCGTCGACGTCGACGGTTTCGCCGGTCCGCTCGACCTGCTGCTCGAGCTCGCTCGCCGCCAGAAGGTCGATCTGCACCGCATTTCGGTGCTCGCGCTGGCCGACCAGTACCTTGCCTTCGTCGAGCAGGCCCGCAGCTATCGCCTTGAACTGGCTGCCGATTATCTCGTCATGGCGGCATGGCTCGCCTACCTCAAGTCTCGTCTCCTTCTTCCCGAGCCGCCGAAGGGCGAGGAGCCGACGGCGGTCGACCTCGCGGAGCAGTTGGCCTTCCGCCTGCAACGCCTCGAAGCGCTGCGCGAGGCCTCGCGCCGCCTCGTCGCGCGCAACCGGCTGGGCCGGGACATTTTCGCCCGCGGCATGCCGGAGCCGGTGGTGGTGACGCGGACGGCGCTCTGGGAGGCGTCGCTCTTCGACCTTCTGTCGGCCTACGGACGCGAGCGACAGAAGCACGCCCATTCACGCATGACCTTCCACAAGCGGCATTTCTGGTCGCTGGTGGATGCGCGGCAGGCACTGGAGCGTCTCGTCGGAACGGCGATGGACTGGACCGTCCTGGACGAGTATTTGACGCGCTTCGTCATCGAGCCCGGGATGAAGGCCACGATCAGGGCCTCGACCTTCTCGGCGACGCTGGAAATGGTGCGCGAGGGGATCCTGGAAGTGCAGCAGGAACGTCCGTTCGCTCCTCTTTGGGTGAAGTCCCGCGCGGCGTGAGCCGGGGCAGGGACCCTCGGGGAAGGACCCGGTCATGGATGACGGCATGCGGCAGGCGCGGTTGACGGTGGAGCACGACGACGCCGACAAGGCCCTTGAGGCTCTGGAGGCATCGGCGCGCGCGCTCGCCGACGAAGCCGCGGGCATGCGCTCTTTTGCGGAGGCGTGCCGCCTCGCGGAGGCGCTGCTGTTTGCCTCGGCCGAGCCGCTGGCCGCCGAGGCCATCGCGAGCCGGTTGCCCGGGGACGTCGCGGTCCAGGCGGTGCTGCGCTCCCTCGCCGAAGAGTACGCCCCCCGCGGCGTGAATCTCGTTCAGATCGCCGGAAAATGGGCCTTCCGCACGGCGGAGGACCTCGGATACCTGCTGTCCAAGGAGTCGATCGAGCCGCGCAAGTTGTCGCGCGCCGCGCTCGAGACGCTGTCGATCATCGCCTATCACCAACCGGTCACGCGCGCCGAGATCGAGGACATCCGCGGTGTCTCCCTCTCGCGCGGGACGCTCGACGTGCTGCTGGAGACCGGCTGGATCCGTCTTCGCGGACGGCGCAAGGCGCCGGGCCGGCCGGTGACATACGGGACCACCGAATCCTTCCTGGTGCATTTCGGGCTGGACCGGATCGACGATCTGCCCGGCCTGGAGGAGCTGAAGGGAGCCGGCTTCCTGGAGGGCCGGATGCCGGCCGGATTCGGCATTCCCGTTCCCTCGGACGACCCGTCGCTGCGCCCCGACGAGGAGCCGCTGGGCGAGGATCTGTTCACGGAACTGGTGGAAGAACGCATCAACAGCGCCGACGACCCGCTGCAGGGGGACGGCACGGCGTGAGCGACGCGACGACCGGCCCCCTCCGGCGCTGGGGCCAGCGGGGCACGGCAGGCGCCGCGATCCCCGCGCGCCTGTGCCTGTCCGGCGTCGGGCACGACTATGGCGGCGCGCCCGTGCTGCGCTCCATCGACCTCGATGTCGCGCCGGGCGAGGTCGTCTGCCTGCTCGGTCCTTCCGGTTGTGGAAAGACGACGTTGCTGCGGTTGGCGGCCGGGGTGGAAACGCCGACGCGCGGGCGCATCAGCCTCGACGAGCGCGAGGTCGCGGGCCCCGACCGGTTCGTTCCGCCGGAGGAGCGCGGCGTCGGCCTGATGTTCCAGGACTATGCGCTCTTTCCCCATCTGACCGTCCGCCAGAACGTGTTGTTCGGATTGCGTGCGCTCTCGGCATCCGACGCCGGGACAGCCGCCATCCGCGCGCTGTCGCGCGTCGGCATGCAGACCCATGCCGACGCCTATCCGCACATGTTGTCGGGCGGCGAGCAGCAGCGCGTCGCGCTGGCGCGGGCCGTCGCGCCGCGCCCTGGCGTCATTCTGATGGATGAGCCGTTCTCGAACCTCGACCCCCGGATGCGCGACGCCGTCCGTGAGGAGACGGTGGCGCTGCTGCGAGAAATGGGCGCGACGACCATCATCGTCACGCACGATCCCGAAGAGGCCATGCGCATCGCCGACCGCGTCGTGCTGATGCGCCGCGGCGAGATCGTGCAGGCGGGAACGGCTGTCGAGCTGTACCGCCAGCCGGCCGATCTCGCGGCCGCGCGGTTTTTCTGCGATTTCAACGAGGCGGAGGGTGTCGTGCGCGGCGGGCGCGCGGATTCTCCGCTCGGCATCTATCCCGCGCCGCATCTTCCCGACGGGCCGGCCGTCGTGTGCGTCCGGCCGCAGGCGATCCGCCTGCGGGCCGCGGGGTTCTGCCTGCCGGGCCGCGTGCTGACGCGCCGCTTCCTTGGCGAGGTTGACCTGCTCGAAATCGCCGTCCAGGGCCTCGACGCGCCGCTGCGCGCCAGATTGCGCGGCGCCCTGGCCGCAAAGCCCGGCCAGGACGTCGGGATCGACATAGATGCGGACGAGGTTCTTGTTTTTGCCGCATCGGCGTCCTAGGTTCCCCGGCATATAGACAAGTCGGCCCGCACGTTGCCGGCGCGGCCGAACTGGGGAGTTTCTGCAATGGGTGGCGTCAGCATCTGGCACTGGATCGTCGTCGGTATCGTGGTGATGCTGCTCTTCGGGCGCGGCAAGGTCTCGGAATTGATGGGCGACGTGGCCAAGGGCATCAAGGCCTTCAAGAAGGGCATGACCGAGGAAGAAGCCGCCGAGGCGGCAAAGCCGGCCGAGCCGGTCAAGACCATCGAGGACCAGCGGCCTGCGCCCGCGGCCGCCGTGCCGGCACCCGCGGACGAGCGGAAGGTCTCCTGACGCGGTCTGTGACGGCGTGGAGGCGGTCCCCGCTTCCACGAGGGGGCTCGAGGGTCCGCCGCGTGGCGGTACGGACCGTTTGATCGGTACGGCATGTTCGACATCGGATGGAGTGAACTCGTCGTCATAGGCGTCGTGGCGCTTATTGTGATCGGGCCGAAGGAGTTGCCCGGCATGTTGCGCACGGTCGGCGGAGCCATCGCCAAGATCCGGCGCATGGCGGGCGAGTTCCAGTCCCAGTTCAATGAGGCGATGCGCGAGGCCGAGATCGACGAGGCCAGAAAGGCCGTCGAAGGCGTCAATCAGAGCGCGAGCTTCAACCCGATCCAGACGATCCGCGACGAAATCCAGAAGGCTGTCGAAACGCCTGCCGGCAAGCCCGCAACGGGCTCGGACGCGAAGCTCGAAATTCCCGACCCGCCGCCCATTCCCGACCTGACGGCGGAGCAGATGCAGGCCGCGTTCGAGCCGGTTCCAGCGCCTCCTGCGACCGTCGAACCGCAAGCCGCTGCAACGGCCGTCGATACGGCTGCGCCGACGCCGGAACCCGCCGTCAAGATCCTGCGTCCCGGCGAGGCCCCGCCGGTCGCTCCGCCGCGCAGGCCCACCGACACCGAAGGCGCTGCCGGATGAGTCACGAGGATATCGAGGCAACGAAGGCGCCGCTGATCGAGCACCTGATCGAGCTGCGCGCGCGGCTGATCAAGTCGGTCGTCTCGTTCATGGTGATGTTCGTCGCCTGCTTCGCCTTTGCAAAGCAGATCTTCAACGTCCTGATCTTTCCCTATGTGCTCGCGGCTGGCGATCCCGCGCTGGTGAAGATCATCTACACCGCGCCGCTCGAGTATCTTTTCACCCAGATCAAGATCGCGGTGTTCGGGGCGGCGTTCTTCTCCTTCCCCATCGTGGCGACGCAGATCTACAAGTTCGTCGCTCCCGGTCTGTACAAGAACGAGCGGGATGCGTTCCGGCCGTATCTGGTCGCCACGCCGGTTCTGTTCCTGCTCGGTGCGAGCGTCGTCTATTTCGTGGCGATGCCGCTCGTCATGAACTTCTCGATCGGCCAGCAGCAGCTCGATCCCGGCGCGCCGACGATCGAGCTTCTGCCGAAGGTCAGCGAGTACCTGTCGCTGATCATGACGCTGATCTTCGCCTTCGGCATCTGCTTCCAGCTGCCGGTGGTGCTGACCCTTCTGGCCCGCGCCGGGTTTATCGACGCGAAGTTCCTGCGCGAGAGGCGGCGCTACGCGATCGTCATCGTCTTCGTGATCGCCGCCATCCTGACGCCGCCCGACGTGATCAGCCAGCTCGCCCTTGCGATCCCGACCCTGCTTCTCTACGAAGCCTCCATCTACGCAGTGGTTTTGACGGAGAAGCGGCGGGACAAGGCGAAGGCGGCGACCGACGAGGCGTCGTCCACCACCTGACGGCGGCGCGTCGGTCCGGGAGGCGCCGACGCAGGACGTCGGACAGCCGCCTCCCGCGACGGGAAAGAGGCGCATGTACGACATCAACTGGATCCGCGAGAACGCCGCGGCCTTCGACGCCGGGCTCGTGAACCGGGGCGCGCAGCCGCTGTCGGCGGTGCTGCTCGCCGTCGATGACCGCCGCCGCGCCGCCATCCGCGTCGCGCAGACCGCGCAGGAGCGCCGCAACGCGCTGTCGAAGGAGATCGGCCAGGCGATGGCCGCGAAGGACACAGCCCGCGCCGACGCCCTGAAGGCCGAGGTCGCGGCGCTGAAGGACGCGCTCGCTTCGGCCGAGACCGAGGAGAAGGCCACCGTCGCCGAACTCGACGCGGCGCTGGCCGCCATCCCGAACACGCCGCTCGACGAGGTGCCGGTCGGCGCCGACGAGCACGGCAACGTCGAGGTGCGCCGCCACGGCGCGCCGCGCACCGCCGCGACCATGGGATTTGCGCCGAAGCAGCATTTCGAGATCGGCGAGGGTCTCTGCCTGATGGACTTCGAGGCGGCCTCGCGCATGTCTGGCGCACGCTTCGTGGTCAACAAGGGCGGGTTAGCGCGGCTGGAGCGGGCGCTCGGCCAGTTCATGCTCGACCTGCACACCGGCGAGCACGGCTACACCGAGGTGAACCCGCCGCTGCTGGTGAAGGATCCGGCCGTCTACGGCGTCGGCCAGTTGCCGAAGTTCGAGGAGGACCTGTTCCGCACGACGAACGGCTTCTGGCTGATTTCCACGTCGGAGGTGTCGCTGACGAACCTGGTGCGGGAGCAGATCGTCGACGAGAAGGAGCGTCCGTACCGCTTGACGGCGCAGACGCCCTGCTTCCGCTCGGAGGCCGGCGCCGCCGGGCGCGATACGCGCGGCATGATCCGGCAGCACCAGTTCACGAAGGTCGAGCTCGTGTCCATTACGACGCCGGAGCAGGCGATGGCCGAGCACGAGCTCATGACGGCGGCGGCCGAGGAGGTGCTCAAGCGGCTC
>JAIYAB010000166.1 GCA_027489275.1 Hyphomicrobiales bacterium | reverse complement strand
TGGCCGACGACGAGGCCGGTGGCGAGCGCGGTGGCGAGCTCGGACACCTCCACCGGCGTGGCGATGGCGCCCATGCCTGTCAGCATGGAGGACCACAGCTTCACCGGCACGCCGCGGTACTTCTTGCCCTTCATGTCGGCCGGGGTGAGCACCTTTTCCTTCGAGGTGAGGTGCCGGGTGCCCTGGAAGAACGATCCCACGATGCGCATGCCGCCCTTTTCCACCAGCTCGGTGTTGATGGCCTGCAGCGCGGGGGAGGTCCGCGAGTCGGTGGCGCGCAGCGAGTGTTCCGCGTCGCGGTAGACGAACGGCGTGTTGAACACCGCCGTCGACGGCAGGATGCGGCCCAGCGACGCGAAATCGTGGTGGCCCATGGCGATCGCGCCGGACTTCACCCCGTCGACCATCTCGCCGACGCCGCCGAGCTGCGAGTTGGCGAAGACCTGGATCTCGACGCGGCCCTGTGTCCGCTCCTTGACGAGCTTGGCGACCTCGTCGGCGTAGAGCGTCTGCGGGGCGTTGGCGACGCCCACATGCGCGTAGCGCAGCTTCACCTGAGCGGCGGCGGCATGCCCGAGCAGGGGCAGCAGCGCCACGCCCAGCGCGGTCGCGAGGACCTTCTGCATCTTCATCATCGAGTTTCCTCCCTTGTTTGGCCCTGGCGGGGCCGATCGAGTCCTTGTCCGGTCGCGTCGCTACCGGTCGAACACCTTCACGATCGCCGTCGTGTCGGCCTCGGCGTGGCCGAGATGCACGAGCAGGCGATAGAGGTTCAGCGCCTCGCCGCTCATCGGCGCGGGCGCCTTGAGCGAGCCGGCGAAAGCGCTGACCATTTCGAGATCCTTGAGCAGCTGGCGCGCATAGCCCTGCGGCGCGAAATCGCGCGCGGCCATCCGCGGGTAGTTGCGCTGCAGCAGCGTGCCGTCGGCGTGCCCGCCGGCGAGGCATTCGGGGATCCTGTCCGCCTCGATGCCGGCGGCCTCCGCCATCACGAGGGCCTCCGCCAGCACCGCGTGCGTGCACCCGACGATGAGCTGGTTGATCATCTTGGCGACGAGGCCCGCCCCGGCCGGTCCCATCACCGTGAAGCGTTGCGCGACGTCGCCCATCAGGGGGCGAACCGCCTCGATGTCCTGCGGCCGCCCGCCGGCCATCACGGTCAGCGTCCCGCTGCCGGACGCCGGAGGCCCGCCGGACACCGGCGCGTCGACCCAGCCGCACCCCGCCTCGTCGAGCAGGCGGCGGGCGAAGGTCCGCCCCTTCTCGACCGTGATGGTCGAAAAATCGACCACGATCTGCCCCGGCTTCAGCGCCGCCGCGACGCCGTCCGGTCCGAATATCGCGTCCTCCACCGCCTCCGTCGTCGGCAGGTTGAGCAGGACGAAGTCGGCCCCGGCCGCCACGTCGCGGCCGCGCTCCACGACGGTCGCCCCCTCGCTCGACGCCTCGCGTCGTTTCGCCTCGACGATGTCGAAGGCGGTCACGGCATAGCCCCGTGACACGAGATGGCGCACCATTGGCAGGCCCATGAGGCCGGTGCCGAGATAGCCGAGGGTGGCCTTGCGGCCCGTCGCGTCAGTCATCGGACCCTCCGATCGCGTAGATTCGCCGGGCGTTTCCGGCGAACAGCGCGTCCTGTTCCTCTGGCGTGAAATCGGCGACGATCCGCTCGAAGCCGCCATAGATCGCGCCGAACGTGCCGCACAGGGAATCGACCGGGAAATTGCTGGCGAACATGCAGCGCCCGACGCCGAAGTGGTCGATCGTCGTCAGCACCACCTCGCGGTTCGCCTCCGCCGTCCACGCGCGGTCCGGCTGGCCGAGGCCGGAGATCTTGACGGCAACGTTGGCCGCCGCCGCCAGCCGCGCCATGGCGCCGCGCCAGCCGGCGAGCCCCTCGGCGGAGCGGTCCGATGGCAGGCCGGTGTGGTTCAGGATGATCTGCGTCCCTGGGAAGGCCGCGGCGAGCGCCAGTGCCTCGTCGAGATGCCACCACGGCGTCTGCAGGTCGAACCGCAGGCCGAGCGGCGCGAGCCGGGCAAAGCCTGCCCGCCACGCCGCGTCCGTCATGCCGCCCGGCGCGCCGTCGCCCGGGGCGCGGTTGGCCCGCGGCTTGTGCCTGACCGACCGCACGAAGTCGCGCGCCGCGTGGCTCTCCAGCACGGTCGGGCAGTCGTCCCGGTCGAGCCAGGCCTGCGCGACGGCGACGCTCGGCAGTCCCTCCTGACGGCGCAGCGCGGCGATGTAGTCCATCTCGCCGGTCGGGTCGGCCGGGTTCCATTCCGCCTCGACATAGACGCTCGCCAGAACCCGCCAGGGGGCGGCGTCGGCGCGGTAGCGGGCGGGGAGATAAGGACCGCGGATCGACGAATAATCGCCGTAGCGGAAGGGGATGGGCGGGTCGCAGCGCAGCCAGGGGTGGTCGTTGCGGTCGGTATCCCAGACGTGGTGATGGGCGTCGACGATGGCGCGCGCGACCGGGGCATCGGCCCGGCCGGGGCCGTCCTGCGACAGGCCTCCCTGCGCCATCTCCGCGACTCCGCTTCCACCCCAACGCAATGGCCGCGTCGTTTGCGCGCAGCCTGTGCTCTGCATACAGCATACTTGACGCGCCATGCAAGGCGCCTGTATTGCCGAAGTCGGTATTACTCGACCCGCCGAGAACGGCTGCCAAAGGCCGACGGACGATTCGAGAACCCCAGGGAGGATCATTCGATGACCATGCGCCTGGCGGCATTGGCCGCCGCCCTCGGCCTGACGGCCGCCACCCCCGTCGCCGCCTTCACCCCGTCGAAGCCCGTTGAGTTCGTCGTGACCGCCGGCGCGGGCGGCGGCACGGACATCTTCGCCCGGACGATCCAGTCGATCATCCAGAAGAACAACCTCGTCGCGCAGCCCATCGTCGTCACCCTGAAGGGCGGCGGCTCGGGCGCGGAGGGCTTCGTCTACGGCAAGACCGGCTCGGGCGACGCCCACCGCCTCGTCTTCGGCACCTCCAACCAGTGGCTGCTGCCCATGGTGGCGAAGGTCGGCTGGAGCCGCCAGGAGCTGACGCCGGTCGCGGCGCTGGCTTTCGACGAGTTCATCCTGTGGACCCGCCAGGACGCGCCGTGGAAGACGGCGGGCGAGTTCGTCGCCGCCGCCAAGGCCGGCACGATCAAGGTCGGCGGCTCGCAGTCCAAGGATCTCGACGAGACGCTGCTGAAGATCCTCGAGAAGGCCGCCGGCATCAAGACGACCTACATCCCCTTCAAGTCTGGCGGCGAGGCGGCCGTGCAGCTCGCGGGCGGCCACATCGACGCCAACACCAACAACCCCGCCGAGAATGTCGGCCAGTGGAAGGGCGGCCAGGGTCGCCCGGTCTGCGTCTTCAGCGCCGCCCGTCTCGCCGCCGGTCCGAAGGTGACCGACACGATGGCCTGGTCGGACATCCCCACCTGCAAGGAGCAGGGCATTCCGATCGAAGAGTACAAGATGCCCCGCGCCGTCTACCTGCCGCCCAACGTGCCGGCCGAGGCCGTGGCCTTCTGGGCGGACGTGCTGGAGAAGGTGTTCGCCTCGCCGGAGTGGCAGGAGTACATCGGCCGCACCTCGCAGTCGGCGACCTTCCTCAAGGGCGACGCCTTCGCGAAGTTCATCGCGTCGGACGAAGACCGCAGCCGCAAGGTCTTCGAGGAACAGGGCTGGCTGGTGAAGTAAGTCGCGTCTTGATCCGCCGCCGCGGGACGGTCCGCGGCGGCGACTCCTGATCGAAAGCCGACGATGAGCGACGTCCCGCAGCGTCCGGTCCTGCCGCGCAAGCAGGCGGAAATCGCCTTCGCCCTGCTGCTCGCCCTCGTCGGCGGCGCGGTGATCGCCGGGGCGCGCGAGATGGACACCGGCTGGGGCGGGTCCGGCCCCGAGGCCGGTTACTTCCCGCTGCGCATCGGGATCGTCCTCGTCGTCGCGTCCCTCGCGGTCCTGGTGCGCGAGGCGCTGCGTCCGGCGGGTGACGGCGTCCTCATCGCCGGGATCGGCGGCGGAAGGCTCGCGCTCTTCGTGCTGCCGCTCGTCGCGCTCGTCGCCGTCGTGCCCTGGCTAGGCTTCTACATCGCGGCCTTCGCCTATCTCCTCGTCGCCGTCGGCCTTGTCGGGCGCGTGCGGTGGGGCCGGGCGCTGGCGATCGCGCTCGGCACGCCGCTCGTCCTGTTCGTCGCTTTCGAATACGCCTTCCGCGCGCCGTTGCCCAAGGGCCCCCTCGGCCCGCTCCTCGGCCTGCCGTGAGGGCCGCGCGATGATCGAGAACGTCGCCGCGCTGGCCCACGGCTTCGCCGTTGCCCTCACCGCCAAGCACATCCTGTTCATGGTGGCGGGCGTGTGCTTCGGCCTCGTCGTCGGCGTCCTGCCCGGGCTCGGCGCGCCCAACGGCGTCGGCCTGCTGCTGCCGCTCACCTTCACGATGGAGCCGGTCTCCGCCATCATCCTGCTCACCAGCATGTACTGGGGCGCGCTGATCGGCGGGTCGACCACTTCCATCCTCTTCAACATCCCGGGCGAGCCGTCCTCGGTGGCGACGACGTTCGACGGCTACCCCATGGCGAAATCGGGGGAGGCTACGAAGGCGCTCACCTTCGCCTTCCTGTCGTCGGGCTTCGGCGCGCTGTTCGGAGTCGTCGTCGTGACGCTGCTGGCAGGGTGGGTCACCCGCTTCGCGCTGCTGTTCTCGCCGGTGGAGTATTTCGCCGTCTTCGTCCTCGCCTTCGCCAGCTTCATCGCCTTCGGCGGCGGCTCGCCGCTGAAGTCCGTCGTCTCCATTGCGCTCGGCCTCGCGCTCGCTTCGGTGGGCATGGACACGATCTCGGGCTCGATGCGCCTGACCTACGATGTGCCCGATCTCATCCGCGGCATCAGCTTCCTGGTCGTGGTGATCGGCCTGTTCGGGCTGGGCGAGCTGTTCGAGACCATGCAGAACCCGGCCGCCGCCAAGCCCGTCGCCACGCGCCTCGATCTGGCCGGCGTCGTGCGCGCCGCGCTGGAGTGGCCGCGCTACGGAGTCGCGCTCCTGCGCAGTGCGGTGATCGGCTGCTGGATGGGCATCGCGCCGGGCGGGCCGACGGCGGCCTCCTTCATGAGCTACGGCATCGGCAAGCGGTTCTCCCGCAACGGTCCGCGCTTCGGCAAGGGCGAGCCGGAGGGCCTCGTCTGCGCCGAGACGGCCGACCAGTCGGCGGGATCCAGCGCCATGCTGCCGATGCTGGCGCTCGGCCTGCCGAGTTCGGCGACCGCCGCCGTCCTGCTCGGCGGCCTGATGATCTGGGGCATCACCCCGGGTCCCACCCTGTTCTCCGAGCGGCCGGACTTCGTGTGGGGCCTCATCGCGTCGATGTACCTGTCCAACATCGTCGCCGTCGTCCTCGCGCTCGCCACCGTGCCGCTCTTCGCCCGCATGCTGCAGGTGCCGTTCACGATCACCGGGCCCATCATCGCGCTCGTCTGCGTGATCGGTGCGTGGACCGTGGCCGGCGCGCCGTTCGACCTCTGGCTCCTGCTGCTGTTCGGGGCCGTCGGCTGGCTGATGAAGGCGCTCGACTACCCGATCGCGCCCCTCGTGCTCGCCATGGTGCTGGGCGACCGCACCGAGGACGCGTTCCGCCAGTCGATGCTGCTGTCGGGCGGCAAGCTCTCCGTCTTCTTCGCCTCGCCGCTGCCGGCGACCATCACCGGCCTCGCGCTCCTCTGCCTCGTCGTTCCGCTCGCCGGCATGGCGCTGAAGCCGCGGACGGCCCGGTCCGCCGCGCCATGACCCATCCGCTCACTCCACATCGGAAAGGCCTCGACATGCTCACCACCGTGAATCAGGGATCGCCGCGCCCCGGGATCGCGCTGGCCATGGGCTGCCCCGCCGGCATCGCGCCCGAGCTCACCGCCCGCGTGCTCGCCGACGATGCCGTGACGCGCGACACGGACGTCACTGTCTTCGGCGACCGCCGCATCCTCGAGCGCGGCGCGCAGGTGGCCGGCGTCGTCCCGCGGATGCGCATCGTCGGGCCGGACGATCCCGTGGCGCACCGGCCGGGTGAGGCGGTGTTCGTCGACCTCGGCCACCTCGCGCCCGGCAGCTACCCCAGCGGCGAGACGTTGAAGGCGGCGGGCGGCGTCGCTATGGAGAACTGTCGCCGCGCCATCGCCTTCGCCGTCGCGGGCCGGGCCGACGTGGTGGCATGGACGCCCTTCAACAAGGCGGCGATGCGCCTGTCGCATCCCGCCTACGAGGACGAGATCGTCTTCACCGCCGAGATGCTCGGCTTCGAGGGGGCGGCGAGCGAGTTCAACATCCTGCCGAACCTGTGGAACGCCCGCGTCACCTCGCACGTGCCGATCTCGAAGGTCGCCTCGCTCATCACCTTCGACACGGTGATGCGCGGCCTGCGCCTCACCGACGCCGCCATGCGCGACAGCGGCTATGCCGCGCCGCGCATCGCCGTGGCCGCGCTCAACCCCCATGCCGGCGACGGAGGCAACTTCGGCCGCGAGGACATCGACGTGCTGGAGCCCGTGGTGGCCGCCGCGAAGGCGCAGGGCATCCTGTGCGAGGGGCCGTTCCCCTCCGACACGGTGTTCGTGCGCGCCCGCAAGGGCGAGTTCGACGGCGTGCTGACCATGTACCATGACCAGGGCCAGATCGCGATGAAGCTGATCGGCTTCGAGGAGGGCGTCACGCTGCTCGGCGGCTTCCCCTTCCCGCTGGTCACCCCGGCCCACGGCTCCGCCTACGACATCGCCGACCGCGGAATCGCCCACCCGGGCGCCACCCTCAACGCCATGAAAATCGCCGCCCGCATGGCGGCCTCGCGGCGCCGGGCGAGGGCCTGAGAGCCTCTGCGACAAAAAAAAATCGCTTCTGTGGCCCCGGAAGCGCTCGCAGGCGCGGCTTTGCTATTGATGGTTCCGCCCGAGCCTGTTGAAATGAACGGCCAAATACCTCGAAAGGCTCAGACATGGCTACAGGTACAGTGAAGTGGTTCAACCCGGACAAGGGCTACGGTTTCATCCAGCCCGATGCAGGCGGGGCCGACGTGTTCGTGCACATCAGCGCCGTTGAGCGGTCAGGGCTCCGGAGCCTGAACGAGGGCCAGAAGGTGTCCTACGACATGCAGAAGGACGAGCGGAAGGGCAAGGAGAGCGCCGTCAATCTCAAGCCCCTCTGACCCGACGGGTCCCGGGGGCTCCGCAGTCCATGCGGCGCCCCCGATTCCGTCGCGCCGTCCGCTCGTCAATCCGCGCATCCGCCATCGACCCGCCGACGACCAGCGCCGTGCGGCCTAACGCCGACCGCCCCTAGGGCGCCGCCCGGGCGAAGACCCGTCGTAGCACCTCGTCCTGCGTGTGCTCCCCCAGGTCGACCAGATCGTCGTGGTCGTCATGGTCGTCGCCATCGCGGAAGATGGCGTAGCCCTCGCGCCCGTACTCGATCCCGAAATCGTCGAAGTCCGCCGCCGCGAGGCGCGCGAGCGTCATCCGCAGAGCGGCGAGGCACAGTCCTGCGCCGTTGTCGGGGGTGTAGCGGCCGCGTCGGCCCTCGAGGCCCGCGCGCTGCTGGCAGCCGCGGTATCCACGCAGATCACTGATCATGTCGTCACCCCGCAGTGCCGGTGCTGACGGGAACCTCCCGCGGCCGCCGGACGCGGGCGTCGTCGCTGCGGCAGGAGCGTCGCGGATTCGCCGTACGCACCCCGCCGGCCGCCGGCGGCCGTCCGCCGGACGGCCCCTCGCGCCGGGACAGGCCCGGTCAGGACGCGGATTTTCCGGCCTCCTTGCGGCCGCCCTTGGCGGCCTTCACCGGCTCCGGAGCCGGCGCGGCCTTGCGGCGCTGCTGGCCGAGGCCCATGCTCTTGGCGAGATCGGAGCGCGCCTGCGCGTAGTTCGGCGCCACCATCGGATAGTCGGCCGGCAGGCCCCACTTCGCCCGGTAATCGTCCGGTGACAGGTCGTACAGCGTGCGCAGGTGCCGCTTCAGCGACTTGAACTTCTTCCCGTCTTCCAGGCAGACGATGTAGTCTGGCGTGATCGATTTCTTGATCGAGATCGCCGGGGTCTGGACCTTCGCAACCTCTTCGGCCGGGCCGGACTGCAGCTTCACCAGCGCGGCCTGCACCGACGCGATCAGGGCGGGAAGCTCGCTGGTCGGCACCGTGTTGTTGCCTACGTAATTCGCGACGATTCCGGTCGTGATGACGACGAGAGGCAGATCAGATTGATCGGACATTTCGGTTCTCCAAGTGCAGCACGACAATCCACACTTCTTCTGCTTTAGCAACCCTGTTGATTGCATGAGCGAGATCCTCCCCCGCTCTCCGCTACCCTGGCCGAACACAGGGCCCTCGATCCGCCCCCAGGAACGCCCCTCATCCTGGGGAGGCCGCGCAGCGGCCGTCTCGAAGGACGCAGGATGGTCGGGCGCGCCGGCCGTTGCACGATCGTGCGTCCTTCGAGACGCGGTCCTGCGGACCGCTCCGCAGGATGAGGAGATTCTAGGATAAGGGAGCGGCCCCGAGGCATCCGACGGCAAGGCGCAGTCGAGCCCCCGGGCTGCCGTCGGACGGTCCAGACCCAAGAACGCCCCTCATCCTGAGGAGGCCGCGCAGCGGCCGTCTCGAAGGACGCAGGTCGGTGCAGACGCGCCATCCGGCCTTCCGCACCTCCCCCGACGCGGCGTGCATCCATGAGCAGGTCGGGGCGTCACCCTGCGATCGCCCAGCCCTGCGGCGCGGCGACGGAGACGGTGCTGCGGCCGGCGCCCTGGCGGGCGACGCGGATCTGCACGGGGATCCGGTCCTTCATCGCCTCGACGTGGCTGATGACGCCCACGGTGCGGCCCTGGCTCTGCAGGGATTCCAGCGCGTCGATCGCCACCTCCAGGCTGTCGGCGTCGAGCGAGCCGAAGCCCTCGTCGATGAACAGCGTGCCGGCGAGGCTGCGCCGGCCGCCGAGGCCGGCGAGCGCCAGCGCCAGCGCCAGCGACACGAGGAAGCGCTCGCCGCCCGAGAGGCTGCGTGTCGAACGCACCTCGTCTGCCATGTCGGCGTCGATGACGTGCAGCGCCAGCTCGCCGCCCGCCCGCGCCAGCCGGTAGCGCGGCTTCAGTTCGGCGAGGCGCTGGTTGGCGAGTTCGACCAGCAGGTCGAGCGTCACCCCCTGGGCGAAGCGTGCGAAGCGGTCGCCGTTGCGCGAGCCGACGGCGGCGTTCACCGCCTTCCACACGCCCGCAGCGTCCCGCGCCGCCGCCAGCTCCGCATCGAGGCCGGCCAGCGTCGCGCGGACCGCGTCGTCGGCGGCCCGTTCGCTGGCGATGGCGCCGAGGCGCGCCTGCCGCTGCCCCTGCCGGTCCTCGATCTCCTGCCGGGCGGCCTCCAGCGCCTCCCGCGGGCGCTCCGGCGCGCCTTCGGCCCACGCCGCGTCGCGGTCAGCGACCCGGGCGGCCAGCGTCACGCGGGCGTCGCGCAGCGCTCCGTCGGCTTCGCGCAGCACGGCCCGCAGCCCCTCGGCCTCCGCGGCCGGAACCGAGAGCAGCGCGTCGAGTCCGGCCGCGTCGAGCCCGGCGTCGGCGCAGGCCGCGGCCAGCGCGGCCGCCTCGGCGTCGTGCCCGGCCCGCGTCCGGCGTGCCTCTTCCGCTGCCGCCGACAGCGCCTCCGCCGCCGCTGCCGCCTCGACCCGCGCCGACTGCGCCGCCTCGTCGGCCAGCCGCAGCGCCTCGAGGGCGGCGAGCCGCTCGGCGTTGACGCGGGAGCGGTGAGTCTCGGTGGCCTCGCCGCCGAGCAGCAGGGCGCGCTCCGCCGTCAGCTCCGCCAGCGTTGCCGAGCGCCGGGCGAAAGCCTCCTCCGCCTCGGCCGCGCCCGCCTGCGCCGCCTCCCGGCCGGCCGCCGCCTGCGCCGTGCGCGGCGCGAGCTCCGCCAGCGCGTCCTCGGCCTCGCGCTGGGCCTGCGCATTGGCGCGCCAGTCGCGCGCCGCCTGCTCCAGTCGTTCGCGCGCACCCTCGACGTCCGTGTCG
>JAIYAB010000067.1 GCA_027489275.1 Hyphomicrobiales bacterium | reverse complement strand
TTGGCATACCTCATCGAAATGACGCGAACACTGTCTCCCCTCGACGTCCAGGTCAGGTGCACCATCCTGCCCTCGATATAGCCGATGGTGACCGACCGTTCCTCGCCATAGTCGAACCGATCGTCCTCGAAAGTGATGACGGCCGTCCGGAAAACGATCCGGGCATCCTCGAAGTCGAGGTCACGCCGGAGCAGCGTCCAGTTCCTCTTGGCGGGATCATACTCGATCCGCATCGGCAATCATCTGCTGAAATGAATTCGAACGATACCCTGAAGGCAATCACGCTCCAGGCCGGTCTGCAAGGCCGACCCTCGATGAGGCCGTCGCCATGACCCAGCCGCCGCTGCACGGCATCCGTGTCCTCGAACTCGCCCGCATCCTCGCGGGCCCGTGGGTCGGGCAGACGCTCGCCGATCTCGGCGCCGACGTGGTGACGGTCGAGCGGCCGGGCGCCGGGGACGACACACGGGCGTGGGGTCCGCCCTTCGTGCAGGGGGCGGACGGGCAGGCGCTGTCGGCGGCCTATTTTCACTCATGCAACCGCGGCAAGCGGTCCATCGCCGTCGATTTCGAGACGCCGGAGGGGCAGGCCGTCGTCCGTCGCCTCGCCCTGCATGCCGATGTCGTCGTCGAGAACTTCAAGGTCGGCGGGCTGAAGAAGTACGGCCTCGACCACGATAGCCTGCGCGCCCTGAACCCGCGGCTCGTCACCTGTTCGATCACCGGATTCGGGCAGGACGGACCCTATGCCGAGCGGGCCGGCTACGATTTCATGATCCAGGCCATGGGCGGGATCATGGATGTCACCGGCGAGCGCGGCGGCGAGCCGCAGAAGGTGGGTGTCGCCGTGTCGGACATCTTCACCGGCGTCTATTCGGTGGTCGGCATCCTCGCGGCGCTGCGCCGGCGCGACGAGACGGGCCAGGGCAGCCACATCGACATGGCGTTGCTCGACACGACCGTCTCGATCCTCGCCAACCAGGCGCTGAACTACTTCGTCGGCGGCAAGCCGCCCACGCGCATGGGCAACGCCCACCCCAATCTCGTGCCCTATCAGGTCTTCCCCGTGTCGGACGGACACCTCGTCATCGCCACCGGCAATGACAGCCAGTACCGCAAGCTGTGCGCGGTGCTCGGCGTGCCGGAGTTGGCCGACGATCCCGCCTTCGCCAGCAACGCGCAGCGCATCGCCAACCGCGACCGGCTGGCCGCGCTGCTTGCCGAGCGCACGCGCGCCGTGGCGCGCGATGTCCTGCTCGTCGCGCTGGAGGAGGTGGGCGTGCCGGCCGGCCCGATCAACACGGTGGCCGACGTGTTCGACGACCCGCAGGTCGCCTGGCGGGGCATGAAGGTGGACCTCGACGCGCCGCACGTGGCCGGCGGCGCGATCCCGACGCTGCGCTCGCCGCTCGTCGTCGACGGCGAGGCGCAGGTCTCGCGGCGCCCTCCGCCGCGGTTGGGCGAGCATACGGCCGTGGTGCTGGCCGATCCCGCCTGGGGCGGCTGACGCCTGGCGGATGACAGCGCGCGCCGTCCTGCCTACAAGCTTCGACACGGTTTCGGCCCCGGGACGCGCCGAGCGACAGGATCAAGACCCATGACGGACCAGACCGTGCGCACCGGCGGACAACTCATCGTCGATTGCCTTGCCGCCCAAGGCGTCGAGCATGTCTTCTGCGTGCCGGGCGAGAGCTATCTCGCCGTGCTGGATGCGCTGCACGACGCCTCCATCGCGGTCACGGTGTGCCGCCAGGAGGGCGGCGCGACGATGATGGCCGACGCCACCGCCCGCCTCACCGGCCGGCCCGGCATCGCCATGGTCACGCGCGGTCCCGGCGCGACTAACGCCTCGGCGGGCATCCATATCGCCGAGCACGATTCCACGCCGCTGATCCTTTTCGTCGGGCAGATCGAGCGCGGCGTGCGCGGCCGCGGCGCGTGGCAGGAGCTCGACTACAGGGCCGTCTTCGGCAGCATGACGAAGTGGGCCGTGGAGATCGACGACGTCTCGCGCATTCCCGAGATCGTCTCGCGCGCCTTCCACGTCGCCATGCAGGGACGGCCGGGTCCCGTGGTGATCGCCCTGCCGGAGGACATGCTGCTGGAGGCCACGGGCGCGGTTGCCGGTCCGCGGGTCGAGCCGGTCGAGACCTGGCCGGGGCTGACGCAGATGGCCGACCTGCAGAAGCGGCTGTGGGCGGCGCAGCGGCCGGTGCTCGTGCTCGGCGGCGGCGGCTGGACCGAACAGGCCTGCGCGCGCGTCCGCCGTTTCGCCGAGCGCTTCGATCTGCCGGTCGCCACGTCGTTCCGGCGCGCAATGCTGTTTCCCGCCGATCATCCGAACTATGCGGGCGAGATCGGCCTGGGCCCAAACCCGAAGCTGAAGGCCCGGATCGAGGCGTCGGACCTCGTCATTCTCGCTGGCGGCCGCATGGCGGAAGTTCCCTCGCAAGGCTACACGCTGTTCGACATTCCCGCGCCGCGACAGACGCTGGTGCATGTCCATGCCGATCCGCAGGAGCTCGGCCGGGTCTACCACCCCGCCGTGGGCATCAACGCCACCCCCGCCGGTTTCGCCGCCGCACTCGAGACGGTCCAGCCCCCCAACGAGATCGGCTGGCGCGAGGCGACGCGGCAGGCGCGCGAGGACTACCTCGCCTGGACCGAGCAGCCCGCGCCGATCCCCGGCCCGTTCCAGTACGGCGAGGCGATGACGTGGCTGCGCAACCGCCTGCCCGACGACGCGATCGTGACGAACGGAGCGGGCAACTACGCCATCTGGGTCGGCCGCTTCATGCGGTTCCGCCGGTTCGGCACGCAGCTCGCGCCGGTGTCCGGCTCGATGGGCTACGGCCTGCCGGCGGCCGTCGGCGCGAAGCGGCAGTTTCCGCAGCGGACGGTGGTCTGCTTCGCCGGCGACGGCTGCTTCATGATGCACGGGCAGGAGTTCGCCACCGCCGTCCAGTACAACCTGAACGTCGTTGTCGTGGTGGTCGACAACGGCATGTACGGCACCATCCGCATGCATCAGGAGCGCGAGTATCCCGGCCGCGTCTCGGCGACGAGGCTCAGGAATCCCGACTTCGCCGCTTATGCAAGGGCGTTCGGCGGCCATGGCGAGCGGGTCGAGACGACGGCGGAGTTCGCGCCGGCCTTCGAGCGCGCAGTGGCGTCAGGAAAGCCCGCTATCCTGCACGTGCTGATCGACCCGGAGGCGATCACCCCGGCGACGACGCTGACGCGCCTGCGCGAGGCCGCGCAATCGAAGGGATAGCGGGGGGCGCGTCGGTTCAGGCGGCCTTTCCGCCGGCCTTGCCCCGTGTGTTGAAAACGAGGAAGGCAGCGACGCCCAGCACGGCCATGGTGGCCGGCAGTGCCACGGCCCCGTAGGGAACCGTGAGGCCGACGAAAAACCCGACGATCGCGCCGACCATCATCTGGACGAGCCCGAGGAACGACGAGGCGGCCCCGGCGCGGTCGCCGAAGGGCTGCATGGCGGAGGCCATGGCCTGCGGCATCAGCAGGCCGACGCCGAAGGTGTAGATCGCCATCGGCATGGCCACCTCCAGGAACGATCCCGTGCCGATCAGCACCAGCGCGAGCATGAGAAGGCTGCCTGTGGCGAGGCAGGCCGAGCCGATGCCGATCGTTCCCTCCATCCCCCGCGCCGAGACCAGCCGGCGGCCGACGATGGTGCCGGCGATGTAGCCGACGACGCAGAAGGTGAAGGACAGGCCATACACGACCGGGCCGAGGCCGTAGTAGCCCTGCAGCACAAAGGACGAGCCGGAGATGAAGGCGAACAGGCCGCCATAGGTGAAGGACGACAGCGCGACATAGACCAGGAAGTCGCGGTGCGGCAGCAGGGAGGCGAACGACCGCGCGATCCCGAAGGGCGAAAGCGAGGCGTCGGAGCGCTGCTTCAGCGTCTCGGGGAGCAGCAGGTAAACCACGCCGCACAGCGCCATCGCTCCTGCCGTGGTGACGACGAAGCTCGCGCGCCAGCCGAAATAGGCCTGCAGGATGCCGCCCAGCGTCGGCGCTATGGCAGGCACGATGCCCATGATCGTGCCCATGCGCGCCAGTTCGCGGCCCGCGCGCGGCCCGTCATAGAGGTCGCGCACCACGGCGCGCGCCAGCACGATCGGCCCCGAGGCGCCCAGCGCCTGGAAGAACCGTCCGGCGATCAGCAGGTCGATCGTCGGCGCGATGGCGCAGAGCGCGGTCGCCAGGATGAACAGTGCGAAGCCGGCCAGCAGCGGCGGCCGCCGCCCGTACCGGTCGGAGAACGGCCCGTAGACGATCTGCCCCGCGGCGAAGCCGAGCAGGAAGACCGAGAGGGTGAGCTGCGTGTGCGAGGTCGAGGCCCCGAGCCTGGCCGAAATGTCCGGCAGCGAAGGCAGATACATGTCCGTCGACAGCGGACCCAGCGCCGTCATCAGCGCGAGCACGGCCGTCAGGGCGAGCGTATCTGGCCTCAGGCGCATGGGACGACGTCACCGCTGGGGGCTGGAGAAGCAGGGGGTGTAGCCCTCCGCGGCGGCAGTGTCGAGCGGCCCGGGCGGGACCGAGCCATGCGGCGGTCCCTGCCCGCGGCGGCGGCGATGGACCTAGCGGTAGCGGTGCAGCGCGCTGCCGTGCCGCTTGAGCCACGCCTCCGCCTCGTCGGTGCGCGGCGCGAGCAGGTGGACGAGACGCCAGAACCGGGGCGAGTGGTTCATTTCCTTCAGGTGAGCCACCTCGTGTGCGGCCAGATAGTCCAGCACGAAGGACGGCGCCAGGATCAGCCGCCACGAGAAGTTCAGCCGCCCGGCGGCCGAGCAGGATCCCCAGCGGCTCGTGGTGTCGCGCAGGGTGATCTTGGCGGCACGCTTGCCCAGCCGTGTGGTATGGCGCAGCACCGCCGCCTCGAGGTCGCGCTTGGCCTCGCGCTTGAGGAAATCGAGGATGCGCCGGTGCGCGTGCTCGGCCGCCCCGGCCACCGCCAGCACGCAACGGCCGTTCTCGTGCGTCTCGATCCAGACGGTGCCGCGCGCGCGGGGCCGGTGCTCGATATGGTGGTTGTGCCCGCGGATCGGTACGACCGCGCCGGGACCCAGATCCACTGCCGCCGGCAGCTTGGCCATGCGGGCGGCGATCCAGCCGCCGTGCCGCTTGGCGAAATCCGCCGCTCGCGCGAAGTCCGCGCGGGCCGGCAGGGTCAGCACGACATCGCCCGTGGCCGCGCTCACACGCAGCGTGAAGCGCCGCGCCGCCGCGGCCCGGCGCACGGCCACGCGGAAGACCTCGCCGGCATGGGCGACGTCGACATGGATGGGATCGGCCGGCGGCGCCGGCCGACGCAGGCGGGTGCGCAGGCCGAGAATCATCCCGCAATGGTGCGGCAATCGCGCGGCGATGTCAGCTTGAACAGTCTCAGCCTGGTTGAGGCCGCGTCAGCGTCCGCGACACCGCGTCGCGCCAGCCGGCCACCTTCGTGCGCCGGGCGGCCTCGTCCAGGGCCGGAAGGAAGCGGTTTTCGAGCCGCCAGAGGTCGGCGAACCGGTCCGGCTCGGGGAACACCCCGGCCGTGAGCCCGGCGAGGTAGGCGGCGCCCAGCGCGGTCGTTTCCTTCACCACCGGCCGGTCCACCGGCGAGCCGAGAATGTCGGCGAGGCGCTGCATGGCCCAGTCCGAGGCGGTCATGCCGCCGTCCACGCGCAGCACCGTGCGGGCGTCCGCCGCGCCCGGCCAGTCGGCGCGCATGGCTTCGAGGAGGTCGAGCGTCTGGTAGCAGACGCTCTCCAGCGCAGCCTTGGCGATTTCCTTCGGGCCGGTCCCGCGTGTCAGGCCGAACATCGCGCCGCGGCATTCGGCGTCCCAGTAGGGCGCGCCGAGGCCGACGAAGGCCGGCACGAGATAGACCGACTGCGCCGGATCGGCCTGGTCGGCCAGCGGGCCGCTCTCCGCGGCCGTCCTGATGATGCCCAGCCCGTCGCGCAGCCACTGCACGGCCGCCCCGGCGATGAAGATCGAGCCCTCCAGCGCGTAGGTGCGGCGCCCGCCGAGCTGGTAGGCGATGGTGGTCAGCAGCTTGTTGCGCGAGGCGACCGGAACCTCGCCCGTATTCAACAGGGCGAAGCAGCCCGTACCATATGTCGATTTCATCATGCCCGGCGCGAAGCAGGCCTGCCCGACGGTCGCGGCCTGCTGGTCCCCGGCGATGCCGCGCACGGCGACCGGTCCCCCGAGCAGCGCCGGCAGCGTGGTGCCGTAGTCGGCCGCGCAGTCGCGCACGTCCGGCAGCATGGCTGCCGGCACGCGCAGGATCCGGCACAGCTCCGCGTCCCATGCGCCGGCATGGATGTCGAAGAGCAGCGTGCGCGAGGCGTTCGTTGCGTCCGTCGCGTGCACGGCGCCGCCGGTCAGCCGCCAGAGAATGAAGCTGTCCACGGTCCCGAAGGCGAGTTCGCCGCGCTCTGCCCGCGCCCGCGCGCCGGGGACGTTGTCGAGGATCCACGCGATCTTCGTGCCGGAGAAATAGGGGTCCAGCAGCAGGCCGGTCTTCGCCGCCACCAGCTCCTCTTGTCCCTCCTTGCGCAGGCCGGCGCAGATGTCGGAGGTGCGCCTGTCCTGCCACACGATGGCGCGGTGAACGGCCTGGCCCGTCTTGCGGTCCCAGACCACCGTCGTCTCGCGCTGGTTGGTGATCCCGATTCCGGCGAGCTCGGCGGCCGTCACGCCTGCCTTCGCCATCGCCTCGCGGCACACCGCAACGGTCGAGGACCACAGGTCCTCCGGCTCGTGCTCCACCCAGCCCGACGCCGGGAAGTGCTGCGCGAACTCCTGCTGGGCGACAGCCGCGATGGACGCGTCAGGCCTGAAGACGATGGCGCGGGAAGACGTGGTGCCCTGGTCGATGGCGAGAATGGCGGTCATGGCTCCTCCCGGGTCCCGCAGCCGTTGCGCCGGCCGTCGGGTTCTCAGTGTCGTTGCGGGGCGGATTAAGCTATGGGACGGGCGCGCCGGCAAGCGGTCCGGCGTCCCGCCCCGGAATTGCCCCCGCATGGTCGACCTCGCCGGCCTTTTCGCCGCCGCCTTCCTCTCGGCGACGCTCCTGCCGGGGTCGTCGGAAGCGGCGTTCGCGGCGCTGCTCGGCTCCGGACGGATCTCGCTCGCCGAGGCGCTTGCGGTGGCGACGGCCGGCAACACGCTCGGCTCCTGCGCCAACTGGGCCATCGGCCGCTGGCTCGCCCACTGGCGCGACCACCCGCGCTTTCCCGTGCCCCCCGCGAAGTTCGAACGCTACGCCGACATGTACCGGCGCTGGGGCGTATGGTCGCTGCTGCTCTCGTGGGTGCCGATCATCGGCGACCCTCTCACCGTCCTTGCCGGCGTCTTCCGCACGCCGTTCTGGCTGTTCACGGCGGTGGTCGCCGTCGCCAAATTCGGCCGTTACCTGGTGCTGGCGGGGGCCGTCAGCGCCTTCACGTGACGGGGCCGGCGTTTCAGCTGTCGGTTGCCGCGCCGGCGCGCAGGTACTCCACGATCCCCGAGAAATCCTTGCCGGCAAAGCCCGCCGCGTTGAACGCCTCGTAGAGCGCCGCCGCATGGGCGCCGAGCGGCGTCGCCGCGCCGGCCGCTTCGGCCGCCTCCTGCGAAAGTTTCAGGTCCTTCAGCATCAGGGCCGCGGCAAAGCCGGGATTGTATTGGTTGTTCGCCGGGCTCGTCGGCACCGGGCCGGGCACAGGGCAATAGGTCGTCAGCGACCAGCACTGGCCCGACGACGTCGAGGCCACGTCGAACAGCGCCTGGTGCGACAGGCCGAGCTTCTCGGCCAGGACGAAGGCTTCGCTCACGGCGATCATGGAGACGCCGAGGATCATGTTGTTGCAGATCTTGGCCGCCTGGCCCGCTCCGGCCGCGCCGCAATGGACGACCTTGCGGCCCATCGCCTCGAGCACCGGCCTGGCCGCGGCGAAGGCCTCTTCGCTACCGCCGCACATGAAGGTCAGCGTGCCGGCCGCCGCGCCGCCGACGCCGCCCGACACCGGCGCATCGAGGGAATAGAGGCCCGCGTCGGCCGCGAGGCCATGGGCCTTGCGCGCGCTCTCCACGTCGATGGTCGAGCTGTCGATCAGCAGGCTGCCCCGCCGGGCGGTGGCCGCGATGTCGCTCCACACCGAGAGCACGTGGCGGCCGGCCGGCAGCATCGTCACCACCACCTCGGCGTCGCGCACCGCATCGGCCGCCGATCCCGCGACGGCAACGCCGGCCTGCGCCGCGGCCTCGGCGTTGGCCGCCACGAGATCGTAACCGATGACGCTGTGGCCGGCCTTGACGAGGTTGGCGCTCATCGGCGCCCCCATGTTGCCGAGGCCGATGAAGGCGATGGTGGACATGCCCGGATCCTCCCTTCAGGCTATTCTGTTTGACGGAATACTCATGCCGGAATATCGTTGCGATCGATGATCCGTTCCTTCGCCGACCGGGATACCCGGCTCCTGTTCGAGGATCGCGTCGTCCGCCGCTTCGGCGCCATCGAGCGGGCGGCGCGCCGCAAACTGCTCGTGTTGCACGCTGCGCGGACTCTCGAAGACCTGAGGGTTCCCCCCGGCAACCGGCTCGAAGCCCTCAAGGGCGATCGCGCCGGCCAGTTCTCGATCCGGATCGATCGCCAGTGGAGGATCTGCTTCCGCTGGCTCGACGGCGAAGCCCACGATGTGACGATCGTCGACTACCACTAAGGACCGACCATGGCAGACCTTTCGATCATCCATCCCGGCGAAATTCTCATCGAGGAGTTCATGAAGCCGCTTGGCGTGACCCAGAATCGCCTCGCACGCGACATCGATGTTCCCGTCAGCCGTATCTCCGCCATCGTAAAGGGTGAGCGTGCCATCACGGCCGATACGGCTCTGAGGCTTGCACGCTTCTTCGGCACCTCCGCTGACATGTGGATGACGCTGCAGTCCGAGCACGACCTGCGGGCGGCCCGTCGAAGCATCGGGAGCGAAATCGAACGCCGCGTGCGCACGCTCGCCGCCTGACGGTCTCACCGTCGCCACCGCAGCAGGCCCCCGGCCAGCAGGAAGGCGTAGCCCCACAGCATGAGCGCGCCGAAGACCTTGTCCATCACGGGGTCGAGGCCGCGGAAAACGATGGCGAAGTGCGACGTCACCGCCGCCATTACGAGCAGGCCGGGCAGGGCGATGAAGATCGCCGCTGCGGCCCGCTCCGTGCCGCGCGCGCCGGCGACGAACGGGCCCACGAGGCCGAGCAGCAAGCCGACGCCCGCCCCCGCTGCGAAGTTCGTCTGGAACGGACTACGCCCGTCGATGAAGAACTGCGGCCCGTAGAAATGGAAGCCGGCGAGGATCGCGGCCGCGACGACGACGCCGAGAAGAAGGGCGCGAAGGGCCATGGTCAGGTCCCGCTCCCCTGGCCCCGGCCGAGCAGGCTGCGGGCGATGATGACACGCATGATCTCGTTGGTCCCCTCGAGGATCTGGTGGACGCGCAGGTCGCGCACGATCTTCTCGATGCCGTAGTCGGCAAGGTATCCGTAGCCGCCGGGCAGCTGCAGCGCCTCGTTGGCGACGGAAAAGCCGACATCGGTGCCGAAGCGCTTCGCCATGGCGCAGAGCTGGGTCGCCTGCGGGTCCTTCGCGTCGAGCGCGGCGGCGGCGCGCCACAGGAAGGTGCGCGCCGCCTCCAGCTCCGTCGCCATGTCGGCGAGCTTGAACTGCAGCGCCTGGAAGTCCTGCAGGCGTTTGCCGAACGCCTTGCGCTCGCCCATGTAGGCGAGCGACCGGTCGAGCGCCGCCTGCGCGCCGCCGAGCGAGCACGCGGCGATGTTGAGCCGCCCGCCGTCGAGCCCGGCCATCGCGATCTTGAAGCCGATCCCCTCCGGCCCCAGACGGTTCGCGACCGGCACCCGGCAGTTCTCGAAGATCACCTGCCGCGTCGGCTGGGCATTCCAGCCCATCTTCCTCTCCTCGGCGCCGAAGGAGAGGCCGGGCGTGCCTTTCTCCACCACGAGCGTCGAGATGCCGCCCGCCCCGTCCTCCCCGGTCCGCAGCATGGTGACGTAGAGGTCGGAGACCCCGGCGCCCGAGATGAACTGCTTCACCCCGTCGAGCACGTAGTGCTCGCCGTCGCGGCGGGCCCGGGTCCGCAGCGACGCCGCGTCCGAGCCCGCGCCGGGCTCCGTGAGGCAGTAGCTGGCGATCGCCTCCATTCTCGCCAGCCCCGGCAGCCAGCGGCTGCGCTGTTCGGCGGCCCCGTAGGCGTCGATCATCCACGCGGCCATGTT
>JAIYAB010000462.1 GCA_027489275.1 Hyphomicrobiales bacterium | reverse complement strand
CGTGGAGGCGGCCCGCGCGCTGGGGGTGCCGACCTGGCGCATCATGACGCGCCACGTGCTGCGCAACCTCGTTTCGCCGATCCTCGTGCAGGCGACGTTCATCTTCGCCTACGCCATGCTGGCCGAGGCGGGACTGTCGTTCCTGAGCGTCGGCGTGAGCCCCGAGGTGCCGACCTGGGGCACGATGATCGCCGCCGGGCGGCAATACATCGGGCAGGCGGACTGGATGACCATCTTCCCCGGCATTGCCATCGTGATGAGCGTCCTGTCGCTGCAGCTCGTCGGCGACGGCCTGCGCGACCTCCTCGATCCGCGCCTGAGAAAGGACCTGTGATGCTGCCATTCCCGCCCGAGACGGGACCGCTGCTGATCGCCGGAGCAACGCCCGTGGCGCTTGGCGTGCCGTCCGTGCCGACGGACATCCTGGTCGGCGCCGACGGCGCCGTCGTCGCGGCGGGACAGGGCTTACAGGCCCCCGAAGGAGCCCGGCGGGTCGACGCCGCGGGAGCCTTCGTCTCGCCCGGTTGGGTGGACCTGCATACGCATGTCTGGTTCGGCGGCACGGACATCTCGATCCGCGCCGCGACGTGCGGGCTCGAGCGCGGCGTGACGACGGTGGTGGACGCCGGCTCCGCCGGCGAGGCGAACTTCCACGGGTTTCGGGAATATGTGATCGACCCTGCGCGCGAGCGCATCCGGGCGTTCCTCAACATCGGGTCGATCGGACTCGTTGCCTGCAACCGCGTGAGCGAGCTGATCGACATCCGCTCCATCGACATCGACCGCACCATCGCCTGCGTCGAGGCCAACCGCGACGTGATCTGCGGGATCAAGGTCCGCGCCAGCCACGTCATCCTCGGCTCGTGGGGCATCACGCCGGTCAAGGTGGCCAAGAAGGTGGCGAAGATCCTGAAGCTGCCGCTGATGGTGCATGTCGGCGAGCCGCCGCCCCTCTACGACGAGGTCCTGGAGATCCTGACGGCGGGCGATGTCGTCACGCACTGCTTCAACGGCAAGGCGGGCGGCAGCATCGTCGAGGACGAGGACCTGTTCAGCCTCGCGGAGCGGTGCGCCGGAGAGGGCATTCGCCTCGACGTGGGACACGGCGGCGCCTCCTTCTCGTTCAAGGTGGCCGAGATCGCGATCGCCCGGGGGTTGATGCCCTTCTCGATCTCGACGGACCTGCACAACCGCTCGCTCGACAACCCGGTCTGGGACATGGGCACCACCATGTCGAAGCTTCTGGCTGTCGGCATGCCGTTCGACAAGGTCGTCGAAGCGTCCACTCTCGCCCCGATGAGCGTGATCGGCCTGCCGACGGACGGCCTGCTTGCACCGGGCGCACGGGCGGAATTCACCATCTTCACGCGCGATGCGGACGAGCTGCGCATCGCCGATTCGATGGGCCACGAGGCCGTTCTGCGCGAATTGCTCACGCCGTGCTGGACGGTGATGGGCGCGGGACTGGTGCGGGCCTCCTCCTACCGCGCGGCCCGCGCGGCCGCCGCTGCGGCGGCGTGCGACGACTGCGCGGAGGCGCCGGGCCGATGAGCGAGGCGGCGGCCGGGACGTTGCTGCGGGTCGAGGGGCTGCGCACCTACTTCGAACTCGGCAGCCGGGTCGCGAAATCGGTGGATGACGTCAGCCTGAGCGTCGGCCGCGGCAAGACCGTCGCCGTCGTGGGCGAGTCCGGCTCCGGCAAGTCCGTGACGAGCCTGTCGATCATGCGGCTGCTGTCGCCGCCCGGCCGCATCGTCGGCGGCTCGATCCTCTACCGCGCCCGCGACGGGCGGGAGCTCGATCTCGCCCGCCTGCCCGAGAAGGCGATGCGGGCGATCCGCGGCCGGGAGATCGCGATGATCTTCCAGGAGCCGATGACCAGCCTGAACCCGCTGTTCACCATCGGCGACCAGATCGGCGAGATGATCCGCCTGCACGAGCCCGTCTCCGCCGCCACCGCCAGGGAGCGGGCCAAGCGGATGCTCGACCTCGTCGAGATCCCCGCGGCCGGACGCCGGCTCGACGACTATCCGCACCAGATGTCGGGAGGCATGCGCCAGCGCGCGATGATTGCGCTCGCCCTGGCTTGCAATCCCAGCCTGCTGATCGCCGACGAGCCGACCACGGCGCTCGACGTCACCATTCAGGCCCAGGTGCTCGACCTGTTGCGCCGCCTTCAGGCGGAATTGGGCATGAGCGTGCTCTTCGTCACCCACAATCTCGGCGTCGTGGCAGAGATCGCCCATGAGGTGGTGGTGATGTATGCGGGCAGGGTGGTCGAGGCGGCGCCTGTAAACGCTCTGTTCGACCGTCAGCGCCACCCGTACACGATGGGGCTGCTGGCCTGCATCCCGTCCTCGCGCCATGTGCACGGGACGGGACGACCGCGGCTGACGCCGATCCCGGGAAGCGTGCCCAGCGTCATGGCGCTGCCGCCCGGCTGCGCCTTCGCGCCGCGTTGCCCGCACGTCGTCGACCGCTGCGCGCAGGATCCGCCGCTGCTGGAGGCTGCACCCGGGCACCTCAGCCGATGCTGGAGGCACGCCGAGCTGTGAGCGACGACATCCTTCTCTCGGTGCGCGACCTGACCAAGCAGTTCCCGACGCGGAACGGCCTGGTGAAGGCCGTCGACGGTGTCAGTTTCGACGTCAGGCGCGGGCGGATCGTCGGGCTCGTCGGCGAATCCGGCTCGGGAAAAACGACGGTCGGCCGCTGCGTCCTGCGGCTCGTCGAGCCTTCGTCCGGGCAGGTCCGGTTCGACGGCGCCGACGTGCTGGCCCTCTCCGATCGCGACCTGCGGACATGGCGTCGACGGGCGCAGATCATCTTCCAGGATCCATATTCCAGCCTCAACCCGCGCCTGCGGGTGGAAGACATCGTCGGCGAGGCGCTCGATACGCACGGGCTGTCGCAGGGGCCGGCGCGACGCGCGCGGATCGGCGAGTTGCTCGCGCGGGTCGGCCTCGATCCCGAGCACGGCCGGCGCTTCCCGCACGAGTTCTCCGGCGGGCAGCGCCAGCGAATCGGCATCGCGCGGGCGCTCGCCGTGGAGCCCGATTTCATCGTCGCCGACGAGCCCGTCTCGGCGCTCGACGTGTCCGTGCAGGCGCAGGTGCTGAACCTGATCCAGGACCTGCAGCAAGCGTTCGGGCTGACGATGCTGTTCATCGCCCACGACCTGTCCGTGGTCGAGTATCTCTGCGACGACGTCGTCGTGATGTATCTCGGCCGCGTCATGGAGCGGGGGCCGAGCCGGCAGGTCTACGGCAACCCACGCCATCCCTACACCCGCGCCCTCCTCTCGGCCGCGCCGGTGCCCGATCCGCGGGCGGCGCGCAACCGGATCGTGCTGCAGGGGGACATCCCGAGCCCGCTCGATCCGCCGTCGGGATGCGTGTTCCGCACGCGCTGTCCCGTCGCCGTGGACGCGTGTGCGCACGCGGCGCCTGCTCTCGATCACGTCGGCGGCGACCAGCACGTCGCCTGCATCCGGCACGCGGATCCGGCCGTCGCAGGAGCCGCCGGAGCGCGTCCGTCGTGACCCGGCCCGCCCACCGGACGTCAGCGCCAGCCCAGGAGGGTTTCGATCCGCTGCCCGGCTGCGCGCACCGCGTTGGCATAGCGGTCGCGATCGTGCAGCACCTTGTGCTCGGGCAGGACGATCGAGATCGTGGCGACGCACGCGCCTGCGGGATCGCGAATGGGCGAGGCGATGCAGGAGACGGAGAAATCCGATTCGCTGATCTGGATGGACAACCGATCCGCCAGCGCGCGCGCGCTTGCGGCGCTGAGCGCGTCGGCGTCCGTCTCGGCGCGGCCGGTGGGCGAAGCCCGGGCCGTCTGCGCGAAGAGCGCGTGGCGCTCCTCGGGCGGCAGGTGGCCGACGAGCAGCCGGCCCGACGCCGTCCAGTTGAGCGGCACGCGCGTGCCCACCCGCGACGTCACGCGGAAATGCCCCGGCCCGTCGGCCATCGCCAGCACGACCATGAAATCGCCATCGCGGCCGCAGATCTGCACCGTCTCCTCGACCGACCTGCACAGGTCATGCATTTCGTGCGTCGCGACGTCGAGGAAATCGAGCGAGCGCGCGAAGGCGAGCCCGTAATGATAAAGCCGCGGGCCCAGCCACAGCATGCCGTCGCCACGGCGCTGCAACATGCGCTTGGCCACGAGGTCGTCGATCACCGCGTAGATGGTGGAGAGCGGCGCGCCGACGGACTTGGCGATCGCGTAGGGACCGGCGGGCGCTGCAGTCTCCTGCAGGAAGTCGAGCACCTGCAACGCCCGGTCGATGCCGCTGACACGGTTGCGCCGCGCGCGCTCCTCTTCCGTCGTGGCCGCCATCCCGCCGCCTCCCCGCCATTCCTTGCGCTTCCGTTATTGCGAAATAGCATCCCTCGTAGTGGAATAGTAGAGCATCACGGTACGACGTCGAGAGCGTCCTGCGCGGGATGGCGTCCCCACGATCCCGATGTCGAACCGTCGCAGCCGACCCGTCGCCGCTAAACTGCAGAGAGCTGGACCGACCATGACCGACGACATTCGCGCCACCCTTGGCCTGCGCCCCATCATCAACGTGTCGGGTACGATGACTTCGCTCGGCGCGTCCATCGTGCCGCCCGAGGTCGTGGCAGCGGTGGCGGCCGTTCTGCCGCAGTTCGTCGAGATCGACGACCTGCAGAAGAAGGCGAGCGCGGTCATTGCCCGGCTGTGCGACACCGAGGCAGGTTTCGTCACCGCCTCGTGCTCGGCGGCGATCAGCCTTGCCGTCGCCGGTGCAATGACGGGCTCGGACCTTGCCGCGATCGAACGGCTGCCGGACACGACGGGCCTCAAGGACGAGGTGCTGATCCAGGTCGGGCACATGGTCAGCTACGGGGCGCCTGTCACGCAGGGTATCGCGATGACCGGGGCGAAGGTCGTCCCGGTCGGCCAGGCGACGTCGGCACGGCGCTACCAGCTCGAGGGCGCAGTCACCGACCGAACGGCGGCGGCCGTCTACGTCGTGTCCCACCACGTGGTGCAGTTCGGCCAGATCCCGCTCGATGAGTTCGTCGCGGTCTGCCATGCGCGGGGCGTGCCGGTGATCGTCGATGCGGCGTCGGAGTACGACCTGCGCTTCTTCCTCGCCACCGGCGCCGACATTGCGTTGTACTCGTCGCACAAGTTCCTGGGCGGCCCGACCGGCGGGATCGTGGCGGGACGCAAGGCGCTGGTGCGGGCGGCCTATCTGCAGAACGGCGGCATCGGCCGGGGCATGAAGGTCGGCAAGGAGGGAATGGTCGGCACCATTGCCGCCCTTCAGGCCTGGGAGACTCGCGACCACGCCGGCATCCGCGCCCGCGAGACCGCATCCCTCGCGCTGTGGACGGAGGCCCTGGCGGACCGGCCCGGCGTCACGGCGACGCTCGAGCCCGATCCCACCTGCAACCCGCTCGACCGCCTCAAGGTGCATGTCGACCCCGGGCAGGCGCACATCACCGCCTGGGACCTCGCGGACGCGCTCGCTTCAGGCCCGCGGCCGGTGATCGTGCGCGACCACGAGATCGAGCACGGATTCTTCTACCTCGACCCCTGCAACCTGCACCCCGGCGAGGACGCCATCGTCGCGGCCCGCCTGTCGGAGGAACTGGACAGGGCGCGCCGCTCCAACGACATCATCGCCACCCCCCTCGAACACCGCCGCAACCGCCGCGTCGCCGCTGCACAACGCTGGCCGGACTGAACGAAAGAGGCGCGACACGTGACGCGGGGTGTTCCGCAACCGTGCCGAAGCCCAGGAACGTCCGGTCGGCACTCTGGCGACGTCGTTGGAAAGATGGCGCACCGTTCAGGGCGAAGATGAGAACTATGTCTACGCTATAGCCCTCCTTTAAGTGAGTTCGAGTCTCGGCTTTCCGCCTTTGTCGGAAGTGTCATTCCATTGAGCGACCAGCCGCCCATTTCCGGGCCGTTAGCTTCAATCCGCAAGGCGGCCGGGGTTCATTTGGGGAAAAATCGCGGGCGGGTGATCCCTGCGAAGATGGGGAGTATATATTATCCGGGTATAATTGACATTACTATTTCATCCGGATATTAATCGCGCATCCAATCGGAGGATGCGCGACATGTCCCATTTCCCAACGAGGCCTTGCACGGCGTTCATTGGCCAGCGGTTGCTGCATTCCGGCCCGCTGGTGGACGTGGCGATTGCGGTTGCGCGGTCAGCCGGGACAACAGACACGGTTCTCGTGTTTGACGACGTGACGGGCAGCGTCGTCGATCTCGATCTGCGTGGTAGCGATGCGGAGATCTTGGAGCGGCTTTCGGCGCTTCCAAAGCCGCAGGTGGGTCGCTATCGCCCCAAAGCCGGCGATACCCTCGCTGCCGAGACGCCAGAAGAGGGACTGAAGGGGCGAGGGCGACCAAAACTGGGCGTCGTCGCGCGCGAGGTAACCTTGCTGCCACGGCAATGGGATTGGCTGGCGACCCAGCCGGGCGGTGCGTCCGCAACGCTGCGGCGTCTTGTCGACGATGCCCGCAAGGTGGTGAATCCACGCCAGCAAAAGCGGGCGGCGCAAGAGGCCACATACCAGTTCATGCAGGCGATTGCCGGCGATCTGCCCGGCTACGAGGAGGCGACGCGCGCCCTTTTTGCGGACGACCTGTCCGCGTTGCAGGAGCGGATCTCCGTCTGGCCGGAGGATGTCCGTGCCTATGCTCTGCGCCTCGCCTCCGGCCCAACCGACCCTGCGCATTTCCTGCCCCCAGCCGAGATACGCGACATCCCCATCGGTGTGGCAATCGGCAGTGGTTGATGTTCGCGATCGCAGGAGAAACAAAGAAACTTGGCGCGCCCGAAAGGATTCGAACCTCTGACCCCCAGATTCGTAGTCTGGTGCTCTATCCAGCTGAGCTACGGGCGCGCGGGGTGCGGGGCGATGGATCGACCTGCACGGGGCGGTTCATTAGCGGCTCCGCCGGGGCAATGCAACCCCCATCGGTTCCGGCGGCCGGCTCGACCGGCAGGACCGCCCGCATCTGCACGACGAAGGGGGCGCGTCCGGCCCGGTCGCTGAAGCGCAAGATCGTGCGGCCGCGGCGGCAGAACGCCGGTCACGCCCGTCAGCCGCGCCCTCTCGGCGGCGCCGGGAGGCGGATGCGGAAGGTGGCGCCGGCGGGGGTGTCGAGGAGCTCGATCCGGCCGCTGTGGGCGGCGACAAGCTCCGAGGCGATGGCGAGGCCGAGGCCCGTGCCGCCCGGCCGCGTGGAGGATTGGAAGGCCTCGAACAGTCGCTCGCGCGCCCGCGGCGGCACGCCGGGGCCGGTGTCGGCCACCTCGATCTCGATGCCGCCCGCAGCCCGGCGGGCCGTCACGGTGATGACCTTCTCCTGCGAGGGCATGTCGCCCTCGGTCAGCACTTGTACGGCGTTGCGGCCGAGATTGAGCAGTACACGCGAGAGTTGCTCGGGGTCGGCCTGGACCTCCAGCCCCGGCGGCACGAGGTTGACCAGCGTCACCGGCGCGCCCTCGCCGAGGCCG
>JAIYAB010000313.1 GCA_027489275.1 Hyphomicrobiales bacterium | reverse complement strand
CGTTGAACGTGAACGGCCGGATACCCGAGCCAAACGGACCGACTCTCCGCGTGATCGTGTGCGTCGCCGTGTCGGCGACGTGCAGCCGGATCTCGGGCGCGTGCGGGACGGGCAGGAGCCGCGTGTTCGCCCGGACGAAGGCAGAAGCGTCACCGATGGGGCGGGTCAAGCCGCGACCGCTTCCAGCCGCCGGCGCAGAGTCCTGCTGAACGCCCTCCGGCCGATGGCGAGGGCCTCGTCGGCAACGGCGGCCGCCTGCCCTTCGAGACGGCGCATGGCCCGCTCCACCGCCCGGAGCACCCGCGCCCGGGCGGCCGGCGCTGCGTCGGGCCGGGCGGCGACGACGCCGGCCAGCATGAACAGGTCGTGGTGCTCGCCGAGCAGGTCGCGCAGGCGATCGAGCCGCATCGCCCTGCGACCCGGTTTGCGGCCGGCAAGGCGACGCAGCGCGACGAGCTGGAGCTGGAGCCGCACAACGAGGGTGCGCGCATCGTGAAGCGCCTCGGCATCGCCGGCGGCCATGGCCGCTGCGAAGCGGCTGCGCGCCTTGCGCAGCCGCTTGCCGAGGACGGCGGCCACATCGGCCGGCGCGACCACTGTCCCGAGGGCCGAGAGGGAGGCGGCGAGGCGGGAGAGGCGCGGATGGGCGTGGGACTTGGCTTCCCGTTCCGTCGCCGCGGCGTCCTGTTCCGCCGCGATAGACCGCAGCAGCGCCGCGGCCGGCCGGTTGCGCATGCGCCGTGCGAGGGCCGCGGCCGTGCGCGCGGCGACGCGCTGGTCACGCGCCGGCGCGAGCCGGGAAGCCAGGGCCTTCAGGTCGCGGTCGAGGGCGGCGGGGTCGCCGGGAACGAGCCGCAACAGGGCTCGAAGCAGCTTGATGGCGCGGCGGGCCTCATGGATCGCGACGGCGCGATCAGCCGTGCGGCCGACCGCAGACAGCAGCGTCGCGACGGCAGAGTCGAACTCCGGCCGGAGATCGACGGTGCGCTGGACTGGCGGAAGTCTCTGCAGCATGGCACTCCATCCCGGCCGGGATCAGACCACGCGCGGCGTGTGGCGTGAAGGGGCGGCTCAGGCGGGCCAGCCGGGACGCTCCGCGAGCGACTGCACGCGCCGTACGGCGGCGCGTCCCGGCAGAAGCGCCTGGGCCGGCCGCGGCACCTTCGGCATACGCGGGTCGGCAAAGGCAGCCCTCGCCCTGTAGCCGGCTTCCTGGCTGAGGCAACGGCGCAGCAGCGCCGTGCCGCGCGGATCGGTCTCCAGACACTCGGACGTCAGCACGGGCATCACTCTCACCTGCGGCGGAACGGCTCCGCAGGATGATTCATGCCAAGGCATTTGGTTCCCGCTTGGGCCACACCTTGTCTGGATTTCGGCATTCTCGTGCGCGCCTCTGGCCAAGCCCGGCGCAACCGGGGATAGTCTGACGTCAGGAACGGGATCATAACGCATCATGTCCGAAACCTCTCCGGCGCCAGCCTCGCCGTCGCCTCCCCCCGCCCCTGCGCCCGCGCCGCGCCCGACGCATTGGCTCTGGCCCTTCGGCCTCGGAGCCGGACTGCTCGTGCTGGCGGCGACCTGTTTCTACAAGGTGATTTTCGGCGGCTCAGACAATCCGATCCTGATCGGCATGTTCATGATCGCCGGCGGGCTGGCCGAGGGCATCCTCGCGGTGTTCGGGCGCGCGTGGCGCGAATTCGTCAACGACCTCGCGCCCGCGCTGCTCTACGTCATCGTCGGCGTCGTCATCGTCGCCGAGCCGCTCACGGGCTCGTTCTGGCTGACGCTCGTCCTGACCGCCGCCTTCGTCACCGGGGCCGTGTTCCGTCTCGCGATGTGGTTTCGGGACAGGCCGCTGCACGGGTGGTCGATGCTCGCGGTGGCGGCCGGCGTCAGCGCCGTGGCGTGGCTGTTCCTCGTGTGGACGTGGCCGCGGTCCGGCATCTGGGTGCTGGGCAGCGTCGCCGGGCTGGGGCTGCTGATCACGGGCTGGTCGTGGCTCCAGAGGGGCTTCGACGCGCGCAAGGCAAACGAGGACCTTTGAGCCAGAGCGTTGCCGTGTGCGAAATCGCACATCGCGTGTCGCGCCGGGTCTGTAGGGTTCACGTCATACCGGGTTGGCCAGCCCAACCCCTCGACCCCTGACACTGAACATCACGCCCCGGCGGACCCCTTGGTCCCCGGGGCTTTTTTCGGCACGCGCTTCGGCTTCAGCGCTCCGCCGGGAGGCCGACGATGCCGTCCTCGCCGAAGCCCAGCCACGCCGGCGAACCCAGCGCGCGCTCCTCCGCCCGGCCGCGCTCGACGACGAAAAGGTCCCCGACGGCCGTGGCGACCGTGTATTCGCGCTGCTTGCCGAGATAGGCGGCCTTCGCGATGCGGCCCTCGAGCCCCCCCGCGATCGGCTCTGCCGACAGGACAGCGGCATCGGGACGGATGGCGAGCTTGATCGCGCCCTTCACCGCATCCCGGCGCGGCAGGTCCAGCAGAAGCGGGCCGAGCCGCACGCTCGCGCGGGCGCCTTGCTCGGCCACGAGTTCCGCCTCGACGATGTTGGCGTCGCCGATGAAATCCGCCACGAAGAGGTTGGCGGGCTCGTCATACAGTTCGCGCGGCGTGCCGCGCTGGGCGATCCTCGCGTTCGACATCACGATGATCCGGTCGGAGACTGCGAGCGCCTCCTCCTGGTCATGCGTGACGTAGGCGACGGTGAGATTGAGCTTGAGCTGCAGCTCGCGGATCTCTTCGCGCACACGCCGGCGCAACTTGGCGTCGAGGTTCGAGAGGGGCTCGTCGAACAGCAGAACCTGCGGCTCCAGCACCAGCGCCCGCGCCACGGCGACGCGCTGCTGCTGCCCGCCGGAGAGTTCCGACGGCGAGCGCTTCTCGAGGCCGGTGAGGCCGACGAGGGCCAGCTTGTCGGCCGCCATGGCGTGAGCCTGCGCCTTGGGCAGGCCCTGGACGGTGGGGCCATAGGCGACGTTCTCCAGCACGTTCATGTGCGGGAACAGCGCATAGCTCTGGAACACCATGCTGACGTCGCGGTCCGCCGCCGACAGGCGCGTCACGTCGCGCCCGCCGATGCTGATGGAGCCGCCCGAGGCCATCTCGAGCCCGGCGATGAGGCGCAGCGTCGTCGTTTTGCCGCAGCCCGAGGGGCCGAGCAACGTGACGAGCGTTCCCGGCTCGATGACGAAGGACACGTCGTCGACCGCGGTGACGGAGCCGTACTTCTTGGTGACATTGCGGAACTCGACCGACGCCGGCGCCTTGGCCATCACGCGTGCCCTTCCAGAAGCATGGGTCAGCCTCCCGCCGCCACGGCCACGGAGGGCGCGGCGCGCCGCCCCAGCCGGCGCTCGCCGACGATGAACTCGATGAAGACGATCGCCGACAGCATCACCACGATGAGGGCGGAGGAATAGGCGATGGCGAGGCCGAATTCGCCGGCCTCGACGCGGCCGACGATGTAGGTGGTCGCCATGTTGTACTTCGCCGAGACGAGGAAGATGACCGCGCTGACCGCCGTCATCGCCCGCACGAAGGAATAGACCAGCGCCGCCACCACCGCCGGCCGCAGCAGCGGCAGCAGGATGCGGCGCACCGTCGTGGCCGAGCGGGCGCCGAGCGTGAGCGAAGCCTCGTCGAGCGACTTGTCGATCTGGCTCAGCGTGGCGATGCCGGCGCGCACGCCGACCGGCATGTTCCGGAACACGAAGCAGATGATGAGGATCAGCGCCGTGCCGGTAATCTCGAAGGGCGGCACGTTGAAGGCGAGGATGTAGCTGACTCCGACGACGGTGCCGGGAATGGCGAAGCTCAGCATCGTCGCGAACTCGAACGTGCTCTTGCCGCCGAAGCGGTTGCGCGTGAGCAGCCAGGCGGTCAGCAGGCCGATCGCCGCCGTCACGGGGGCGGCCAGCGCCGCAACCTGCACCGTCGCGAAGAAGCTGTCCCAGGCGCTGCCGGCGAAGCGGAAGCCGTTGTCGCTCGTGTCGATGCGGAAGGCCGTCAGGTAGTGGGACAGCGTCGGCGTATAGTCGCGCCCGAGGCTCTTCACGAAGCCGCCAACGATGATGAGGATGTAGACCACCGCAGTGAACAGCGCCCACGGGAGGGCGACCGCGTAGGACGCGATGGCGACGCCGCGCGGCAGCGGCGCGGGAAGGCCGCTGTCGCCCTTGCCGGTCACGGTCGTGTAGGTCTTCTTGCCGAGCCACATCTGCTGCAGCCAGAAGGCGCCGAGCGTAAAGCCGAGCAGCACGATGGACAGGACGGCGGCGCGTCCCTCGTCCGTCGCCGCGCCGACGACCGCGAAGAAGATCTTCGTCGACAGAACCTCGAAATTGCCGCCGAGCACCAGCGGGTTGCCGAAATCCGCAAGGCTTTCGACGAAGCCGAGCAGGAAGGCGTTGGCGAGGCCCGGGCGCAGCAGCGGCAGGGTGATGGTGCGGAAGGTCG
>JAIYAB010000056.1 GCA_027489275.1 Hyphomicrobiales bacterium | reverse complement strand
TTCTACGACGCGATCGACATGGGCGGGGAGGCGACGATCGCGCTGCTGGGCAGCGACGGGATCGTCCGGGCCGTCGGCGGCCGCGTCGAGGAGGCGCTTCACCCGGGAGCCGAGCTGAAGGGCTTCCTTCAGCGGACCCTGCCGTCCGCGGCGGGACATTTCTTCGCGGTGACGACGACCGGGCAGGAGAACCTGATCGCGTGGCGGCACGTCGCCCGGCATCCGCTGTTCATCCGCGTCGCCAAGGACATGAATGCGGCGCTGGCTCCCTACGAAGCGAAGGCCAGCCGTTTCCGTGGCGCAGCCTGGCTGTTCTCGCTGCTCGTGCTGGTCGTGATCGCCTACAGCGCGCATCGCAACGGCCGCCTGCTCGCAGCCGAAGCCGCCCTGCGAAAGACCGAAGCGAACGCGTCGCGCAAGTCGCGCGAACTCGCCACCACGCTCGAGCACATGAGCCAGGGCATCCTGATGGTCAACGGCGACGGCACCGTCGCCGTCATGAACCGCCGCGCCACGCAGTTGCTGGACCTGCCGGACAGCTTCACCGGGACCCGGCCGGGCTTCCGCGACATCCTCCACTACCAGTGGCAGAAGGGCGAATTCGGCGAGAACGTCTCGCCGGAGGTGATGAAATACATCCGTTCGGGCGGGCTCTCGACCGAGATGATGGTCTACGAGCGCGCGCGGCCGAACGGTATCGTCCTGGAGATCCGCAACACGCCCCTGCCCGACGGCGGGATCGTGCGCACCTATACCGACATCACGGAGCGCACCAACGCGGCCGCAGCGCTCGCCGCCGCCAGGGACGCGGCCGAGGCAGCCGGCCGCGCGCGCTCGTCCTTCCTGGCGATGATGAGCCACGAGATCCGCACGCCGCTGAACGGCGTCATCGGCATGGCCGACCTGCTGATCGAAACGCCGCTGAACGACGAGCAGCGCCGCTATGCCGGCACGCTGCGCAACTCGGCCGACCACCTGCTCCAGGTCATCAACGACGTCCTCGACTTCTCGAAGCTCGAGGCCGACCGGGTGGAACTGCACGACGTCGCCTTTGACCTGGAGGAGACCGTCGACAGCGTGGTCGAAATCGTGGCCCCGCGCGCCTTCGAGAAGGGACTGTTCATCTCGGCTTCGGTCGATCCCTCCCTGCCCGACCAGGTATGCGGGGATCCGGCCGCTTTCCGGCAGATCCTGCTGAACCTTGCCGGCAATGCGGTGAAGTTCACCGCGCAGGGCCACGTCTGCATCGAGGTCACGCGCGACACCGAGGCGACGCAGCGCGGGCGCGTCGGCTTGCTCGTGCGGGTGCGCGACACCGGCATCGGGATTCCGGCGGGGGCCATCTCGTCGCTGTTCAAGGAATTCGCCCAGGTCGACGGCAGCATCTCGCGGCGCTTCGGCGGCACCGGCCTGGGCCTCGCCATCTCCCGACAACTGGTCGAGAGGATGGGCGGCACCATCGGCGTCACCAGCACCGAGGGCGAGGGCAGCGTCTTCACCTTCACGGCCGGCATGGGCCAAGCGCCCGAGGGCCGGCCGATCGGCGGCGAGGACCTCTCGGCGCAGCGCATCCTGGTCATGGCGGCCAACCCTGCCGCGCGGGATCACTACGCCGCTGTGCTGCGACGCCATGACGCCTGGGTCGAAGTGGCGGGCCACCCCGCCGAAGCTATGGCGCGCCTGCGCGAACGCGGCCCCCGACGCTTCGACGCCGTGCTGGTCGACGAGGCCAGCGGGGACACCGATTCCGCCGTCCTTGCCGAAGCCGTGCGCAGCGACCTGTCGCTCGCGAACCTGCGCATGGTGCTGGCAACCACTGCCAGCCACCGGCTCGCGCCGGGGTCGATCCACCGCATGGCCTACGAGCGGGTGCTCGGCAAGCCAGCCGGCCGCCGCGAGATCGTGTCCGCCTTTGCCGACATGAGCGAGCCTGCCGCGCCGATGGCCGAGCCCGAGGCGACGGCCGCCGCCTCCGCCCCTGCCGGATCGCGCGGCCGCATCCTGCTGGCGGAAGACAACGCGACCAACCGCCTCGTCATCGGCACGCTGCTGGACAAGCTGGGATTTTCGTGTCGCGCCGCGGTGAACGGGCTGGAGGCCGTCGCTGCACTGCAGGAGGAGGCCTTCGATCTCGTCCTCATGGACGTGATGATGCCGGAGATGGACGGCTACGCCGCCACGCGCGCCATCCGCGCGCTGTCGGGCGAGCGCAGCCGCACCCCCATCGTCGCGCTCACCGCGAACGTGCTCACGGCCGACATCAAGGCGGCGCTGGCCGCGGGCATGGACGACTTCGCCACCAAGCCGATCAGCCGCGACAAGCTGGAGCAGGTCATCCAGCGGGCGCTCGAAAAGAGCCGGGCTGCCGCGGAGCAGGCCGCCGGCCCGGCGTCGCGGCCGGCCGCGGCGGACGAGGCCGCGGCATTCGATCAGGGCATCCTGAAGCTTCTGCTCGACGAGATCGATCCCGACAGCGCCCGCATGATCCTCGACGTGTTCGTGGAGGACACGACGGCGCGTCTGGAGACGATGCGGTCCCGCCTCGACGACCGCGGGCTGATCACGCGCGAGTGCCACGCGATCAAGTCGGCCGCGGCCACGTTCGGCCTCACGGCGGTTTCCGCACGCGCCGCAGCGCTGGAAGAGCGCGCCGCCGCCATGGAGCCTGATGCGCTGGCCATGGCGCTCGCCGACCTGTCGCGCGCCTTCGCGGCAGGCCGGGGGCGCCTGCCGCAGCCGGGCACCGGGACGCCGGCCGGCGGGGAGCTGTCCCATGTCGCCTGACGCCTCGCCCCGCACAGCCCGGGCAGAGCCCCCTGCGCTGCTCGTCGTCGACGACGACCGCATGCAGCGCCTGCTCATTTCCGAAACCGCCAAGCGCTGCGGCTATGCCGTCACCATGGCCGGCTCGCTGGAGGAGGCGGTCGAGGCCCTGCGCGAGAACAGCTTTGCCACGCTGGTGCTAGACCTGTCCCTCGGCGAGCGCGACGGCGTGGAGGTGATCCGGCACCTGGCGCAGACGGGCCAGCGCCCGACCGTGCTCGTGATCTCCGGCTTCGACGAGCGCATCCGCGACGCGGCGATGCGGCTGGTCCGCAGCGTCGGGCTTGCCGCCGTCGGCACCCTGCGCAAGCCGCTCAGCCTCGGCACCCTGCGCGTCCATCTCCTGCAGGCGCTGGAGACCGGGCCGGATTCGTTCAACCAGGCCGTCACGGCCTTCTCGGTGACGGCCGAAGACGTCGCCGCCGCCATCGAACGCCGCGAGATCGTTCCCGCCTACCAGCCCAAGGTCGAGCTCGCCACGCGGCGCATCGGCGGGGTCGAGGCGCTGGCGCGCTGGACGAGCGCCGAACACGGGCGCGTACCGCCGAACGTCTTCGTCGACATCGCCGAGCGCGCGGGCCTCGCGCCCGCGCTGACCCGGCTGATGATGACGTCGGCGATCCGCGACGCTGCCGCATGGCACGCCGCCGGATCGAGCGTCGGCGTCGCCGTGAACGTGCCGCCCTCCGCGCTGGACGACCTGAGCTGGCCCGACGCCGTGGAGGCGGAACTCGCCCGCGCCGGACTGCCGCCCGGGGCGCTGACCGTCGAGATCACCGAAAGCACGGCCATGAGCGACAGCCCGCTCGTCGGCGACGTGCTGACCCGGCTGCGGATCAAGGGAGTGAACCTCGCCCTCGACGATTTCGGTACCGGCTATTCCTCGCTGCTCTCGCTGCTGCGCATGCCGTTCTCGGAGCTCAAGCTCGACCGCTCCTTCGTGCAGCGCTGCGACCAGGACGCCTACGCCTGGAAGATCGTGCGCGCCAGCATCTCGCTGGCTGCCGAGTTCGGCATGAAGACGGTGGCCGAGGGCGTCGAGACGGCGAGCGTCGTGGCGCTGCTGGACGACGCCCGGTGCGACATGGCACAAGGCTTCTTCTTCTTCCGCCCGATGTCGCTGGACGAACTCACCGGCCACCTTGCCGCGCCGCCGGCGGCGGCCTGAGCGTCAAGGCTCGGCTCCGGTCGCGCTGCACGTGCCGATCGCTGGCCGAATCCCGTCCGCATCCTTAGTTTGGTCTGCATTCCGAGGCAGGATGCCCGCATGCGTTTCATGCACCCTTCGCGCACGACACGGCCGGACGGAACGGCACACTGCCGTGCCGGCTGTTGGTGGAGGCGGTGATGCTGCGCCGCTCCCTGGCGAGCGGGCTCGCCTGGCTCGCGATCATCGTGACTTTCGACGGCGCTCTGGCCCAGAGCGCATATTGCGAGAGGCTGCGCGGCGATATCGCCGCGCTCGAGCGGGCATCTGCGGGCGGCCGGTCGCAGGGCTCGGCGGCGTCGATCCAGCGCCAGCGGGCCGAGCTCGACCGCACGGTGGCCTATTCCCGCTCCATCGGCTGCCAGCGGCAGCGCTTCCTGATGTTCGGCGAGCCGCCGCCGCCCCAGTGCGGCCAGCTCGAGGCGCAGATCAACCGGATGGCCTCGAACCTCGCGGCGCTGGAAAGCCAGGCCGACCGCTATGGCGGCGGCGCCGTCGAGGCGCACCGGGCGTCGCTCGTCGCCGCCTATGACGCCAACTGCCGCGGACTGCCGCCGCCCACGCCGGCGCGCGGCGGGCCGGGGTTCTTCGAGCGCCTGTTCGGAGGCCAGCAGGAGGATCCCGTCACCGGCATGGAGCCCCCGCCCCTGCCGCCGGAGGAGTTCGGCTTCGGCGGCGGCGCGGTGAAGACGATCTGCGTCCGCAAATGCGACGGGTACTACTTCCCGATCAGCGGCCGCACCAGCCGCGGCGCCTTCGAGGGGGACCAGGCGCTGTGCGCCGCGTCCTGCCCCAATGCGGAGGTGGAGCTGTTCCTGCAGCCGGCCGACGGCAAGGCCGACGACGCCGTGGCGCTCGACGGCACGCCCTACGCCTCCCTGCCCAACGCCTTCCGCTACCGCCAGACCTTCGACCAGTCGTGCTCGTGCCGACGTCCCGGCCAGAGCTGGTCCGAGGCGCTGGCGGAGGCCGAGCGCCTCGTCGGCACCCGACGCACCGACGTGGTCGTGACGGAGGAGAAGGCGCTGGAATTGTCCCGCCCGCAGCCGCCGCAAGCAACGCCGGCGCCGCGCGCCGGCCAGCCGAGCCAGCGCCAGCAGCAGCGCGGCAACGCCGCCGCCGCGCCGGCTCTCAAGCCGACGGTCGAGCCGGTAGCTCCCGTTGCGGCTCCGCAAGGCGCGGCGCCGCCCACGGCGGAGCGGCGCGAGGTGATCCGCCCGGATGGTTCGAGGCAGAACCTGCGCGTCGTCGCGCCGACCATCGGCCCGGCGCCCACGACGGCACCCCGCTGAGCCGGGTGGTCTGATCCTCAGGCAGATGGCGCGACGAGACGGCGCAGCGCCCGCTCGCGGCCGATCAGCGGCAGCAGCGCCTTCAGCTCCGGACCGTGGTCGAGGCCGGTGAGCGCGAGGCGCAGCGGCATGAAGAGCGCCTTGCCCTTGCGGCCGGTGGCGTCCTTCACGGCTCCGGTCCAGGCAGCCCAGGTCTCCTGCGACCAAGGCTCGGGCGGCAGCAGGGCCGCGGCTTCGGCGAGGAACTCCGGCTCCTCGATCACCGGCGCGACCTCCCCGGCGACCACCGTCCACCAAGGCGCGGCGTCGCGCAGTACGGCGAGGTTGCCGCGCACGGCGAGCCAGAAGTCTTCCCCCCCATCGACGCCCATGGCGGCGAGCCGTCCCGCGACGGCGACGTACGGGCGCTGATGCAGCAACCGCGCGTTGAGGGCGGCGAGTTCCGCCTCGTCGAACTTCGCCGGCGCGCGGGACAGCCGGTGCAGATCGACCAGCGCGGCGAGTTCGCCCAGCGAGCCGACCGGGCGCACCGCCTCGGCCGAGCCGACCAGCACTGCCAGCGTCGCCACCGCGAGGCTTTCCAGCCCGTCCTCCCGGAGCGCGCCCAGCCCGAGATGGCCCAGACGCTTGGACAGCCCCTCGCCGCTCGCCGTGGTCAGCAGGTTGTGGTGGCCGAAGGCGGGAACCCTGTCCGGCCCGCCCAGCAATTCGAAAAGCTGGATCTGCATGCCGGTGTTGGTGACGTGGTCCTCGCCGCGGATGACGTGCGTGACGCCGAGGTCGACGTCGTCCACCACCGAGGGCAGGGTGTAGAGATACGTCCCGTCCTCGCGCACCAGCACCGGATCGGACAGGGAGGCGCAATCGACGTGCGAGGGACCGCGCACGAGGTCGTTCCACTCCACGACGCGGTGGTCGAGCAAGAAGCGCCAATGCGGGCGGCGCCCCTCGGCCTCCAGCACAGCCCGCTCCTCCGGGCCCAGCGACAGCGCCGCGCGGTCGTAGACGGGCGGCAGCCCGCGCGCTGCCTGCCGCTTGCGGCGACGGTCGAGTTCGTCCTCGGTTTCGTAGCAGGCATAGAGCCGCCCGGCCGCCTTCAGCGTCTCGACGGCCGCGTCGTACAGCGCGAAGCGCTGCGACTGGCGCACTTCGAGGTCGGGCACGATGCCGAGCCAGGCGAGGTCCTCGCGGATCGCCGCGACGTGCTCCTCCTTCGAGCGCGCCACGTCCGTGTCGTCGAAGCGCAGGATGAACCGCCCGCCGTGCCGGCGCGCGAACAGCGCGTTGAGCAGCGCGGGGCGCGCATTGCCGATGTGAAGCCGCCCCGTCGGCGACGGCGCGAAGCGGACGACGGGCGCGCCCTCCATCAGAAGTCCACCACCTCGGTCCGCGTCGCAGTGGGCGAGCGCAGCAGCGTCTCGTCCGGGGCGGCGGCGGGCCGGCCGGGGTCGCGGAAGCGGTTGACGATGGGGTAGCGGCGGTCCCGGCCGAAGTTCTTCTGCGTCACCTTCACCCCCGGTGCCGATTGCCGCCGCTTGTACTCGGCTAGGTACAGCAGCCGCTCGACCTTCTTCACCGTCGCCTCGTCGTGGCCGGCGGCGACGATGTCCGACACCCGCATCTCCCGCTCGACGAGCGCCTCTAGGATCGCGTCGAGCACCTCGTAGGGCGGCAGCGAGTCCTGATCGGTCTGGTTCTCGCGCAGTTCCGCGCTGGGCGGGCGGGTGATGATCGACACCGGCACGACCTCGCCGTCCGGCCCCAGCGCATCCGCCGGCTTCCAGCGGTTGCGCAGCGCGCAGAGGCGGAACACCTGCGTCTTGTAGATGTCCTTGATCGGGTTGAAGCCGCCGTTCATGTCGCCGTAGAGCGTGGCGTACCCCACCGACATCTCCGACTTGTTGCCCGTGGTGACCACCATCGGGCCGAACTTGTTGGAGATCGACATCAGGATCGTGCCGCGCACGCGGCTTTGCAGGTTCTCCTCCGTCACGTCCGGCTCGCGGCCGGCAAAGAGCGGCGCCAGCACGCCATTCATCGCCTCGACGGGCGGGCCGATCGGCACGATGTCGTAGCGCACGCCGAGCGCGCGCGCGCAGGCCAGCGCGTCGTCGAGGCTGCGCTGCGCGGTGTAGCGATAAGGCAGCATCACGCAATGGACGCGCGCGGCGCCGAGCGCGTCGACGGCCATCGCCGCGCACAGCGCCGAGTCGATGCCACCTGAAAGGCCCAGTACGACGCCGGGAAACCGGTTCTTCTCGACGTAGTGGCGCAGGCCGAGCACGCAGGCCGCGTAGTCGGCCTCGTCCCCCTCCTCCCACACGGCGCGCGGAGCCTCGACGCAACGCCACGTGCCCGCCTCCCGACGCCAGCGCGTCAGCGCGACCGTCTCGCGGAACGCCGGCAACTGGGCGGCGAGAGAGCCGTCCGCGTTGAGCGCGAAGGACGCGCCGTCGAAGACGAGTTCGTCCTGCCCGCTGACCTGGTTGAGGTAGACGAGCGGCAGGCCGCTCTCGGTGACGCGGGCGACCGCGATGTTGATGCGCGTGTCGCTCTTGTCGCGCCAGTATGGCGAGCCGTTGGGCACCAGCAGGATCTCGCCGCCCGTCTCGGCGAGGCACTCGACCACGCTCTCGCCCCAGATGTCCTCGCACACCGGGATGCCGATGCGGATGCCGCGGAAGGAGATCGGGCCGGGCATGGGGCCGGGCGAGAAGACACGCTTCTCGTCGAAGACGCCGTAGTTCGGCAGGTCGACCTTGAAGCGCACGGCGTCGATGCGGCCGGCGTCGAGCAGCACATAGGCGTTGTAGAGCTTGCCGCGTTCCAGCCACGGCAGGCCGACGAGGACGGCGGGGCCGCCGTCCGCCGTCTCGCGCGCCAGCGCCTCGCACGCCGAGCGGCACGCCTCCTGGAACGCAGGCTTCAGCACGAGATCCTCGGGCGGGTAGCCGGCGAGGAACAGCTCGGGGAACATGACGATGTCCGCCCCCTGCCCGGCCGCCTCGGCCCGCGCCCGGCGCACCTTCGCGGCATTGCCCTCGACGTCGCCGACCGTCGGATCGAGCTGCGCCAGGGCAATGGCGATCGTCTGCGGGCTGGTCGTCATGGGGCTCTCTCGCATGCGCGCACAGGGCGGGTGTAGCGCGCCGGCCGGGTCGCGACAATGGACACGGCCGCAGGACCGCCTCGCGCGATTGTCCCTGGATGGGTCATATGCACAACCCGTGGTTTAACCCTCCGGTAAGGTTACTTCTTTACGAATGGCTCATCCGTCCCTCAGCGGTTCTTGCCGCATTGACGAGGCCGAGCCCATGCGACTGTCCGCCCGCCTGATCGCCCCCCTCGCCGCCGTCGCGGCGCTGTCGACCCTGCCTGCCGGCGCGGCCGACTACCGGCTGCCGTCGCCGCCGCCCCTCTACGAGGGTCCGTCCGGCTCGGGCGAGTTCAACTGGGGCGGCCTCTATGGCGGTATCCACGCGGGCGTCACCTCGGCCGACATCGATTTCGGCCAGATGGCGCAGCAACTCGCGACCGACGCCTACACCAACCTCGTGGCGCAGGATCTCGCCGTCGACATCGCGCGGCTGCGCAGCAGCGGCTCGGACCGGCAGAACAACATCGGCGGGTTCATCGGCTACAACCTGCTCTACGACGACGTCGTGGTGGGCGTGGAACTCGAATACACCCACATGATGGACAAGATGGTCTATCAGGACAGCTTCAGCGACGCGCGACGCCGCGACCGCGGCGGCTTCTCCGATGCCGTCAGCTACAACGTGTCCGCCCGCGGCTCGCTGGCGGACTACGGCATCCTGAAGCTGCGCGCCGGCTACCCGATGGGCCGCTTCCTGCCGTTCGCCACGATCGGCATGGTGATCGGCGAGCAGCGCCTGTCGGGCGCCTACAACAGCAGCTATACCGAGTACCTGATCGATCCGGTCACCGGCGGCCTGGGCGCCATCAACGTGGGCCCCGTCGCGCGCAACGCCAGTTCCAGCAAGACCGGCTTCAACATCGGCGCCGCCTTCGGCGTCGGCCTCGACTGGGCGATCCTCGACAACTTCATGCTGCGCGCGGAGTACCAGTACATCGCCATGTCCGACTACAAGGGCATGGAAACCACCGCCAACGCCTTCCGCCTCGGCGCCGGCGTGAAGTACTGACCCACACCCGCCTTTTGCGTGACGCCGTTCATCCCCGGGCCTTGCCCGGGGATTTTGCGTTCGGGCAACGGAAGGTGCGTCCTTCGAGACGCGGCCTTCGGCCGCTCCTGAGGATGAGGACATTCTTCATTTGAACCAATGACTTATCGTCACCCCTCC
>JAIYAB010000052.1 GCA_027489275.1 Hyphomicrobiales bacterium | reverse complement strand
GGTGAACCGCTTCGTCGCCGGCTTCATCGGCTCGCCGCCGATGAGCTTCGCCTCCGTCGCGGTCGCAAACGACGCCGACAGGCTGGACCTCGGCCGCGGCGCAAGCCTCGCCGTGCCGACGACTGCCCGCCATCGCCTCGCCGCCTGCGCGGGACGCAGCGTCGTCATGGGCCTGCGGCCCGAGCACGTCCGTCTCGCCGCCGGCGGAGACGGCACGACCGCGCAGGGGACCGTCGAGCTCGTCGAGCCGCTCGGCTCGGAGACGCTCGCGCTGGTGCGGGTCGGCGACGCGCTGCTCACCGGCCGCTTCCCCGCCGAGGCTCTGATGAAGCCCGGCACGCCGGTGCCGCTCGGCCTCGCCCTCGACCACGCCCACCTCTTCGAAGCCGACAGCGGCCGCGCGCTGACCGCCGCCGCCTGACGTCTTCGCGGACGTTCACGACCAAGCCAAGCCTCGAACACGATCCCCGGGAGGACCCTGACATGATGAAGAAGACGCTTCTCACCGCTCTGATGGGCGCGGCCATGACGGTCGCCGCCACCGGCGACCTGCTCGCCCAGACCACGCTGCGCATCTTCACCGGCGGCCAGCAGCGCCCCGACGTGATGCGGCAGATCGTCGACGTCTACATGCAGCGCAACCCCGGCGTGAAGGTCGAGGTCGAGGTCGGCGGCGCCACCTCGGAGCAGCAGCAGCAGTACCTCAACACCGTGCTCGCCTCGCGCGACACCTCGCTCGACGTCGTTCTGATCGACGTGATCCGCCCGGCGCAATGGGCCGCCGCCCAGTGGGCCGAGCCTCTCGACAGCTATCTCGGCGCCGAGAAGGACGCGATCATGGCCCGCTACCTGCCGGCCTATCGCGAAGCCAACATCGTGGGCGGCAAGGTCATCGCCCTGCCCTACTTCGCGGACGCGCAGTTCCTCTACTACCGCAAGGACCTGTTCGAGAAGCACGGCGTCGCCGCGCCGAAGACCTGGACCGAGCTGCGCGACGGCACGAAGAAGATCATGGCTGCCGAGGGCAACGCCAACCTGTCGGGCTTCCAGACGGCCGGCGCGCCCATCGAGGGCACGGTGTGCACCTTCATGGTCCCCTACTGGCAGCAGGGCGGCAACCTCACCGACGCCGCCGGCAAGCTCACCCTCGACCCGGCCATGTCGAAGAAGACCTTCGACCTGTGGGCCGACTACAAGGCCGCCAGCGTGCTGCCGGCCAACATCGCCGAGATCGTCACCGACCGCATGCGCCAGAACTACCAGGCCGGCCAGCTCATCGCGACCATGAACTGGGGCTATGTGTGGAACCGCGTGGAGAACGACGCCGACAGCCAGGTGAAGGGCAAGACCGGCGTCGTGCCGATGCCCGGCTTCGAGGCCGGCAAGTCCGCCACCTGCGTCGGCGGCTGGCAGCTCGCCGTGACGGCCTTCTCGAAGAACAAGGCCGAGGCGGTGAAGCTGGTGCGCTATCTCTCCAGCCCGGAGGTTTCGAAGCAGCAGGCGATCCTCGCCTCGCACCTTCCGGTGTTCCCGGAGGTCTACACGGACGCCGACGTGCTCAAGGCGAACCCGTGGTTCAAGGACGCGCTGCCGGTGGTGCAGACCGCCCGCTCGCGCCCGGTCTCGCCGCGCTACACGGAGGTGTCGGAGATCATCCGCACCAACATGAACGCCTTCCTTGCCGGCACCAAGACCGCCGACGCGGCGCTCGCCGACATGCAGTCCCGCCTGGGCGGCATCTTCAAGTGACCTGACCGCGGGCGCCCGGTGCGAGCCGGGCGCCCGTCCGTCCTTCGAGACGCCGCCTGCCGCGGCTCCTCAGGATGGGATGAGGAGATGGAGGATGGCAGAACCGAAGACCGAACAACCGACACCTGCAGCGACGCCCCGGTCCGGGATCTCCTCATCCTGAGGAGCCCGCGGAGCGGGCGTCTCGAAGGACGCACCAAAGCCGCCAACGCCTCACGGGCTCAACCGCCTCTTGCCACGGACGGAAACGCGCCATGACGAGCGCTGCCATCGAAACCGCCGCCGCTCCCCGACGCAAGGCGAAGCTGTCGCCGCTGGAGCGGTCGGAGCGGCGGCTGGGGTTCCTGCTGCTGCTTCCGGCGTTCCTGCTGCTGGGAACTGTCGTGCTCTACCCGATCAGCCAGTTGCTGATCACCAGCATGCAGTTCAACCACCTGGCGCAGCCCTGGATGGGGACGCCCTTCGTCGGGTTCGACAACTTCCAGCGCGCGCTCGCCGACGAGCGGTTCTGGGAGACGACGCTCAACACGGTGATCTACATCGTCGTGACCGTGCCCGGCGCGGTGGTGGTGGGCCTCGGCCTCGCGCTGCTCGCCAACCAGCCCTTCACCGTGAAATGGCCGGTGCGGCTCGGCCTGCTGCTGCCATGGGCGCTGCCGCTCGTGTTCGCGGGCCTGATCTTCCGCTGGTTCTTCGAGTACAACCAGGGCCTCGTGAACAACGCCCTCGTCTGGCTCGGCTTCGCCAAGGTGCCGTGGCTGACGCAGCCGGGCTTCGCCTTCGCGGCCACCTGCATCGCCATCATCTGGAAGACGTCGAGCTTCGTCGCGCTGGTGTTGCTGGCCGGGTTGCAGACCATCCCGAAGTCGCTCTACGAGGCGGCCGAAATCGACGGCGCCAACCGGTGGCAGCAGTTCATCGAGATCACCCTGCCGATGCTGCGCCCGGCGATCGTGGTGGCGCTGATCTTCCGCACCATCACGGCGATCCAGACCTTCGACATCCCCTATGCCATGACCAATGGCGGGCCCGGCCACTCCACCGAGACGCTGGCCATGTACATCCACAAGACGACGATCGACTTCCTCGACCTGGGCTACGGCTCGGCGCTGGCGGTGCTGATGTTCGTCGTCTCCGTCATCGCAACCACCGGCTACCTGCGCTACACGCGCCGCGACCCGCGAAAGACGTGAGGACACCATGGCCCTCGGCATGAAACGTGTCTTCGACCGCCGCCGCATGGTGTGGCTGGCCGCAATCATCGTGGCGGCGAACGGGTTCATCCCCGTGCTCTGGATCCTGCTCACCTCGCTCAAGACCGAGACCGAGCTGATGCGGCTGCCGATCACGATCCTGCCGGACACGCTGACCCTGATGAACTACGAGCGCGTGTTCACGGACCAGCCGATCCACCTGTTCCTGTGGAACAGCTTCATGGTGGCCGTGCTGTCGACGGCGCTGTGCATCGTGGTCTCGGCGCTGGCGGCCTACGCGCTGGTGCGGCTGCGCCTGCCCATGCCGG
>JAIYAB010000105.1 GCA_027489275.1 Hyphomicrobiales bacterium | reverse complement strand
TCGATCCTTCCCGTCCGGTCTGGACGCTGTCGGCGGGCGAGCGCCAGCGCATCGAGATCGTGCGCGCGCTGCTGCGCGAGCCGAAGCTGCTCATCATCGACGAGGCGACGTCTGTGCTCACGCCGCAGGAGGCGGAGGTTCTGTTCGCAACGCTCGACACGCTCGCGGCCGGCGGATGCGGTCTCCTCTACATCACGCATCGCCTCGAGGAGGTGCGAAGGCTGTGCCACCGCGCCACGGTGCTGCGCGGCGGAAAGGTGGTCGCGGCCTGCGATCCGCGGGCAGAGAGCGTCGCGGCGCTGGCCAGTCTCATGGTCGGCTCCGAGGTGGCCGAGGTCCGGCCCGCGCCCGCCCACGCACCGGGACCGGTGCGGTTCGAGATGCGCGGCCTGTCCATGGCCTCGCCCGACCTGCACGGCGTGTCGCTGGCGGATGTCTCGCTGGCCGTGCGCGGCGGCGAGATCGTCGGCATTGCCGGTGTCGCTGGGAACGGGCAGTCGGAGCTCTTCGCGGCCATGTCCGGCGAGGTGGTCGCCGACCGGGCCGACGCGGTGACGATCGACGGAACCCCGGTCGGGCTCGCCGGCATCGACGCACGCCGCCGGCGCGGGGCAGGTTTCGTGCCGGAGGAGCGCAACGGCCACGCCGCCGTGCCGCGGCTGACACTGTCGGAGAACATCCTGCTCTCGCGCCACGCCGACGGCATCGCCCGCAACGGTCTGGTGAACCTGCCGGCAGCGCGCGCGGCGGCGCAGGCCGTGATCGCGGCGTTCGACGTGCGCAAAGGCAAGGTCGACCCGCCGGCCGGCACCCTGTCGGGCGGCAACCTGCAGAAGTTCGTCGTCGGGCGTGAGATGCTGCGCAAGCCCGGCGTGCTCGTCGTCAACCAGCCGACCTGGGGCGTCGATCCCGGCGCGACGGCGACGATCCGCCAGGCGCTCATCGATCTTGCGGCGGCCGGCGCGGCCGTCGTCGTCATCAGCCAGGACCTCGACGAGATCTTCGCCATCGCCGACCGCATCGCCGTCATCCACGACGGCCGCCTTTCGCGGGCGCTGCCGGCGCGCGAGACGGGCCGCGAGGAGATCGGCCTGCTCATGGCCGGCAGCGGGGGAGGGGCCGCCCATGCGGCTTGAACTCGTCCCGCGCGGCGACGTCTCGCCGGTCGCGCGCCTGCTGTCGCCGGTGGCAGCGCTGGCGGTCGCCATCCTCATCGGCGGCATCGTCGTCGCGCTGATGGGCCGCTCGCCCATGGCCGCGCTGCAGGTCTACTTCGTGGAACCGCTGACGGAGGGCTGGGCGCAGCAGGAGCTCCTGATCAAGGCGACGCCGCTGCTGATCATCGCCGTCGGCCTCTCCTTCTGCTTCCGCGCCAACCTGTGGAACATCGGCGCGGAGGGCCAGTTCATCATCGGCGCCCTGGCCGGCAGCATCCTGCCGATCTGGCTGCACGGGACGGAGGCGGGCTGGTGGGTGATCCCGGCGAGCCTTGCCATGGGCGCGCTGGGCGGCATGGCGTTCGCGCTCATCCCCGCCATGCTGCGCGTATCGTTCGGCGTCAGCGAGATCCTGACCAGCCTCATGCTCGTCTATGTGGCGGACCTGACGCTCGACTACCTCGTGCGCGGGCCGTGGCGCGACCCGAAGGGCTTCAACTTCCCGCAGACGGTGAGCTTCGACTGGACGCTGCCCTACATCGCCGAGGGCGGGCGGCTGCACGCCGGCATCCTGGTCGCCCCGCTCGTGGTGCTGGCGGCGTGGTTCGTGATGACGCGCACGCTGTTCGGGTTCGGCATCCGCGTGGCGGGCGAATCGCCGAAGGCCGCGCGGTTCGCCGGCTTCGACGCCGGGCGCATGGTCATCGCCTCCTTCCTCATCTCCGGCGGCCTCGCCGGCCTCGCCGGAATGATCGAGGTGCTGGGGCAGATCCACCAGCTCAAGCCGGGAATTTCGCCCGGCTACGGCTTCACCGCCATCACCGTCGCCTTCCTCGGCCGGCTGCATCCGCTTGGGATGGTGTTCGGCGCGCTGGTGATCGCGGTGACGGTGATCGGCGGCGAGAACGCGCAGATTGCGCTGAAGCTGCCGCTCGACCTCACGCGCGTCTTCCAGGGCGTGCTGCTGATGTGCGTGCTGGCGGCGGACGCGATGGTATCCTACCGGGTCAGGATCGTGGCGGGAGGGCGCTGAGATGGGCATCTGGGAAGCCGTCCTCATCACCGTCATCACCGCCGCGACGCCGCTGCTGATCGCCGGCATGGGCGAACTCGTGGTCGAGAAATCCGGCGTCCTCAACCTCGGCATCGAGGGCATGATGGCGGTGGGCGCGGCGTGCGGCTTCGCCGTGGCCATCCTCACCGGCTCGACGATCCTCGGCATCCTCGCCGCCGTGGGCGCCGGCATCGCGCTGTCGGCCGTCTTCGCCTTCCTCGTGCTGGGGCTCGCGGCCAACCAGGTGGCGTCGGGGCTTGCGCTGACGATCCTCGGCCTCGGCCTGTCCGGCCTCGTCGGCGCCGGCTTTGTCGGCACGAACCGCGAGGCGGTGCCGGCGATCTTCATTCCGGGCCTGACCACGCTGCCGGGCGGCGCCCTGCTCTTCGGGCAGAACCCGTTCGTCTACGCCTCGCTCGCCATCGCCTTCGGCACGCTGTGGTTCCTGTCGCGAAGCCGCGCGGGGCTGACGCTGCGCTCGGTGGGCGAGAGCCACGTCTCGGCCCATTCGCTGGGGCTGAAGGTGCTGAAGGTGCGGCTGATGGCGATCCTGTTCGGCGGGGCGTGCGCCGGGCTGGCCGGGGCCTACCTGTCGCTCGTCTACACGCCGTTCTGGTCGCCCGGCATGACGGCCGGGCGCGGCTGGATCGCGCTTGCGCTCGTCGTCTTCGCGTCGTGGCGGCCGCTGCGGCTTCTCTTCGGGGCCTATCTGTTCGGCGGGGCGACGGTGCTGCAGCTTCACGCGCAGGCCGCGTCGATCGGGTTTCCCTCGCAGCTTCTCTCCGCCTTCCCATATGTCGCGACGATCCTCGCGCTCGTCGTGATGTCGGCGGGGCGGCGCTCGGCGACGGCGCCGGGTTCCCTCGGAACCCCTTTTGTGCCGGACCGCTGAGCCTTAACGTGGACGACAGGGCCGGCACGGGCGCGGCCATGTCGCTTGAACCAGAACAGCCCACAGTGGAGATCAGGATGCGTCAGTTCATCAAGGCGGCTGCGGTCGCGGCCCTGGCGGCCGGGCTCGCGGGCCCGGCCTCGGCCCAGGAGAAGCTCAAGATCGGCTTCATCTATGTCGGGCCGGTCGGCGACTTCGGCTGGAGCTACCAGCACAACCAGGGCCGCCTCGCCATCGAGAAGGCAATCCCGGGCAAGGTCGAGACGACCTATCTCGAAAACGTGCCCGAGGCCGACAGCGAGCGGTCCATCGAGCAGCTGGCCCGCACCGGGCACAAGCTCATCTTCACCACCTCCTTCGGCTACATGGAGCCGACGCTGAAGGTGGCGAAGAAGTACCCGAACGTGATGTTCGAGCACGCCACCGGCTACAAGCGCGACAAGAACATGGCCACCTACTCGGCCAAGTTCCACGAGGGCCGCTACGTCATCGGGCAGATCGCCGGCAAGATGACGAAGTCCAACACGCTGGGCTATGTCGCCTCCTTCCCGATCCCCGAGGTCGTCGCCGGCATCAACGCGTTCTATCTCGGCGCGCTGTCGGTGAACCCGAACGTGAAGGTCAAGGTGGTGTGGGCGAACACCTGGTTCGACCCCGGCAAGGAGGCCGACGCCGCCAAGGCGCTGCTCGCCCAGGGCGCCGACATCATCAGCCAGCACACCGACAGCCCGGCCCCGCAGCAGCAGGCGGAAGCGGCCGGCAAGATGGGCTTCGGACAGGCGTCCGACATGATCAAGTTCGCGCCCAAGGCGCAGCTTACGGCCATCATCGACGACTGGTCCGCCTACTACATCGAGCGCGTCAAGCTGATGCTCGACGGCAAGTGGGCGTCGAAGGACACCTGGGGCGGCTTCGCCGAGGACATGGTCCACATGGCCCCCTACACCAACATGCCCGACGACGTGAAGAAGATGGCGGAGGCGACCCAGGCCGCCATCAAGGCCGGCACGCTGAACCCCTTCAAGTGCCCGGTGCTCGACCAGGAGGGCAAGGAAGTGCCCTGCAAGGGCAACGGCGCGCTCTCCGACGAGCAGGTCGTCGGGATGAACTTCTACGTGAAGGGCATCGACGACAAGCTGCCGAAGTAAGCCGGCCCTTCCGGAACCGGCGAGGGGGCGGCCTGCGGGCCGCCCCTTTTTCATGACGGGGTTTGGTCCGGCGCTCCGGCCGGCCGCTCCTGGACCTGCACGACGGCCGGGCCGAGCCGTTCGATCGCGCCCGCCGCGACGAGCTCTTCCATCCGGGACACCGTCTGCGCCGGCTGCCGCCAGTCGAGCCCGGCCGCCGCCGGCGCGCCCGGCCAGTCGTAGTCCCACCATGCCAGCGCCGTCAGGCGCTCCTGAAGCGCGTCGGAGACGCGCTGGCGGATGATGCGCGCCGGATTGCCGACGACGACCGCGAAGGGGGGCACGTCCTTCGCCACCACCGCGCCCATGCCGACCACGGCGCCGTCTCCGACGGTGACGCCGGGCAGCACGCGGCAGTGCGCGGCGAGCCAGACGTCGCTGCCGATGACCACCCGGTCGCCGCGGTTGTCGTAGGGCTGCGGGGTCCAGGCCTGCCCGCCGAACACCCGGTCGTAGAAGGCGGGCGACGTCGAGAGGTGCTCCATCGGGTGGTCGGACCCGCCGACCGCCACGTTGTTGCCGATGCTGCAATAGCGCCCGACGTCGGCGAACAGCAGGTGCCCGTACGGCGCGACGTAGCTGTAGCTGCCGAAGCTGCAGTCGCGCACGGCGACGTTGTTGAAGAGGACGACCTTCCGCTCGAAGCGGACGGTGCCGTTCAGCATGCTCGACGGGCTAGCCGTGACGCCGAAGCGGGCAAGGTTCTCGATGCTCTGCCTGTCCACCATCCATGCACTCCACGCCAGGGCGACCAGCAGGACGCCCGGCTGCCCCTGCCGCGCCTCAGACCGCGATCCCGTGCAGGTCGTAGGCGTCCGCCCGCTCGACCTTGACCGTCAGCATGTCGCCGACGCGCAGGGGCCGGCGCGACGAAACGTAGACGGCGCCGTCGATTTCCGGCGCGTCCCACTGCGAGCGTCCCTTGGCGACGGTGGGCCCGGCCTCGTCGATGATCACCTTGATCCGCCGGCCGACGCGGCTCTGCAGGCGCTTCGCGCTGATCGCCTGCTGGGCGGCCATGAACCGCTCCCAGCGCGACTGCTGCACCTCGGGCGGCACGGCGGGGAGGCCGAGGTCGTTCGCGGTGGCGCCGCGCACCGGCTCGTACTTGAAGCAGCCGACGCGCTCGAGCTTTGCCTCCGCCAGCCACTGCAGCAGGAACTCGAAGTCCTCCTCCGTCTCGCCGGGAAAGCCGACGATGAAGGTCGAGCGGATGGCGAGGTCGGGGCAGATCTCCCGCCAGCTGCGGATGCGGTCGGCGGTCTTCTCCTGCGAGGCGGGCCGGCGCATCGCCTTCAAAACGGTCGGGGAGGCGTGCTGGAAGGGGATGTCGAGATAGGGCAGCACCGTGCCCTGCGCCATCAGCTCGACCACCTCGTCGACGTGCGGGTAGGGGTAGACGTAGTGCAGGCGCACCCAGGCGCCGAGGCTGCCCAGCTCGCGCGAGAGATCAAGGAAGCGTGCGCGGACCTCGCGGTCCTGCCAGGTCGAGGTCGCGTACTTGATGTCGACGCCGTAGGCGGAGGTGTCCTGCGAGACGACGAGCAGCTCCTTCACGCCGGCCGCCACCAGCTTCTCGGCCTCCCAGAGCACGTCGCCGGCCGGACGCGAGACGAGGTCGCCGCGCAGCTTCGGGATGATGCAGAAGGTGCAGCGATTGTTGCAACCCTCTGAAATCTTGAGATACGCGTAGTGCCGCGGGGTGAGCTTCACGCCCTGCGGCGGCACGAGGTCGAGGAACGGATCGTGCGCCGGCGGCACCGCCTCGTGCACCGCGCCCATGACGCTCTCGTAGGCCTGAGGGCCGGTGATCGCCAGCACGCCGGGAAAGCGGTCGCGGATCTGCTCGGGCTCGGCGCCCATGCAGCCGGTGACGATGACCTTGCCGTTCTCCGACAACGCCGCTCCGATCGCCTCAAGCGACTCCGCCTTGGCGCTGTCGAGGAAGCCGCAGGTGTTCACGATGACCGCGTCGGCGCCCTGGTGCGTCTTGACGAGCTCGTACCCCTCGGCGCGCAACCGCGTGATGATCCGCTCGCTGTCGACGAGGGCCTTGGGGCAGCCGAGCGAAACGAACGAGATCTTGGGTTGAGCCGTCATCGGGATCCTTGGGGGAACAGCCGCTGCGGCGACTATGCCCCGGGAGGCCGCGCGCGCGCCTGCTCATACCGCTTCGGCGAAGGCACGTAAATCGCGGCAGCGGAACGCGGTGGCGCAGCGCGACGTTCTCGGCGGAGGACAGGAGGTTGCATGAGCCCGACACGACGCGATGCCATGGCGCTGATCGCGCTGCCGCTGTTGCATGCAGGCTGGTCCTCCGGGGCTGCCGCCGCGGCCCCGCCATTCTCCTTCGACGAGGTGATCGCGCTGGCGCGGGCGCGGGCGGGGACGCCCTTCGCCCCGGCGCAGAAGAAACTGCCGGCCCAGTTGGCCGCCATCGACTACGACGCCTGGCGCGACATCCGCTTCAGGCCGGAGGCGGCGCTGCTGTCGGGCGCGTTCCGGATGCACATGTTCCACCCGGGATTCCTCTACACGCATCCGGTGGACATATCGATCGTCCGCAACGGCCAGGCCGAGCCGGTGGCCTACAACCCCCGGCTGTTCGACACGGGCCGGAACGTGTTCGAACCGCCGCTGCCCGCCGATCTCGGCTTCGCCGGGTTGCGCCTGCACTTTCCCCTCAACCGCCCCGGCGTGATGGACGAGGTGATCGTCTTCCTGGGGGCCAGCTACTTCCGCGTGCTGTCGCGCGACCAGCGCTACGGGCTTTCGGCCCGCGCCGTCGCCGTCGGGTCCGGGCAGGAGGGCGAGGAGTTTCCAGCCTTCACCGACTTCTGGGTCGAGGACGCGCCGGATGGCGCGGGTTCGATCACCGTCCAGGCCATCCTCGACGGCCCGTCGCTCGCCGGGGCCTATCGCTTCGTGATCTGGCCCGGCTCGCAGACGGGCGTCGAGGTGGAGGCGCACCTGTTCCCGCGCCGGCGGATCGAAAGGCTGGGCATCGCGCCGCTCACCTCGATGTTCTTCGTCAGCGAGAATGACAGGCGTTTCCTGACCGAGTTCCGACCCGAGGTGCACGACAGCGACGGGCTGCTGCTGCACAACGGCTCCGGCGAATGGCTGTGGCGGCCCCTGCGCAACCCGCCGACCGTGCGCATCTCCAGTTTCATGGACAGCGCGCCTCGCGGCTTCGGCCTGATGCAGCGCGAGCGCGAGTTCGGACGCTACGAGGATCTCGAGGCGCGCTACGACCTGCGGCCGAGC
>JAIYAB010000339.1 GCA_027489275.1 Hyphomicrobiales bacterium | reverse complement strand
GCAGCGCGGCCCGCCGGGAACGCGTCGTCGGCATCCTGCTGATGTGCAGCGCCGTCTTCTGCTTCTCCCTGCTCGACACCACCGCCAAGTATCTGGGCCGCGACCTGCCGACCGAGCAGATCGTGTGGGCGCGCTACTTCGCGAGCGTTGTCATCGTCAGCGCGCTGGTGAACCCGATCACCCGGCCGGGCGTGCTGCGCACCTCCCGCCCCTGGCTCCAGGCGTTGCGATCCTGCCTGCTTCTCGCCTCGACGGGTCTGAATTTCATCGCCATCCGCTACCTCCAACTCGCGGAAACGACCGCAATCACCTTCGCGACGCCGCTCCTCGTAGCGGTGCTTGCGGCGCTGTTCCTCGGCGAGCGGATCGGCCCCCGCCGCATGGCGGCGATCGGCGTCGGGCTTGTCGGCGTGCTCGTCGTGACGCGGCCCGGATTGGGCGGCATGCATCCGGCCGCCATCTTTTCGCTGCTCGGCTGCGTCGCCTATGCGAGCTATTCGATCGCCACGCGCATGCTGTCCTATTCGGACAAGCCGGAGACGACGCTCGTCTACTCCGGCTTCGCCGGCGTCATCGTGCTGACGCCGCTGCTGCCGTTCTTCTGGACGGCCCCGCCGTCCCTGACGACATGGCTGCTGATGGGCTCGATGGGCTTTTACGCCGCCTTCGGGCACTACCTGCTCATCCTCGCGCACCAGCGGGCCCCGGCGGCGATCCTGTCGCCGTTCATGTACTCGCAACTGCTCTGGATGGTCGCGCTGGGCCTGATCATTTTCGGCGACGTTCCGGACGTCTTCACCATCGCCGGCGGGCTGATCGTCGTCGCCTCGGGCCTGTATCTGCTCTCGCTGGAGCGGCGGCGGGACTAGCCGGTCGCCGCGACCCCTACACCGCGACGGAGTGCCGCGCCGCGCCCTGGCGCAGGTAGCTGTCGAAGGCGGCGGCGGCGAGCCGCATGAAGGGACGTCCCTTCGGCGTCAGGCGCACCGTGCGGCCGTCCATCTCGACGACGCCGTCCCGTTCCAGCGCGCGCAGGTCCGGAAGCGCGTCGTCCAGGGCCTCGGCATGGCCGTAGGCGCTTTCGGCGGCGCTGCCGAAGTCGACGGCGAAGTCGCACATCAGGCGTTCGATCACGCCGCCGCGGATGTGGTCCTCGACGGAGAAGGCGACGCCCTTGACCACAGGTAGCCGGCCGGCCTCCACCGCCCGCCGCCAGTTTCCGACGTCGGGAGCGTTCTGCACGAAGCCGCGCGGCAGCCGGCCGATCGACGACGCGCCGAGGCCCAGCAGCGCATCGGCCACGTCGGTCGTATAGCCCTGGAAGTTGCGGCGCAGGGTTCCTGCGCGCGCCGCGACCGCCATCGGGTCGTCCGGCCGCGCAAAGTGGTCGAGGCCGATGACCTCGTAGCCGCCCGCCAGGAGCACCCGCGTCGCCGCATCGGCCTGTTCGAGCCTTTCGCTGGCCCCCGGCAACGTCGCGGCGTCGATCAGGCGCTGGTGCGTCTTGAACCACGGCACGTGGGCATAGCCGAAGATGGCCAGCCGCGTCGGCGAAAGGCCGGCGGCCAGCGCCGCGGTGCGCTCCACGTCGGCGACCGACTGCTTCGGCAGCCCATACATCAGGTCGAGGTTGATCGCCTCGATCCCTTCGGCCCGCAGCATGGCGACGCAATCGCGGACGATCTCGAAGGGCTGCACGCGGCCGATGGCCTCCTGCACATGCAGGTTCAGATCCTGCACGCCGAGGCTGGCGCGGTTCACGCCGCAGCGCGCCAGCGCGCGCGCCAGCGGCGCGTCCACGGTGCGCGGATCGAGCTCGATGGCATGCTCGACGCTGCGGGAGAGGTCGAAGCGCGACCCGATCCGCTCGACGAGCGCGATCAGCCGCTCCGGACCGAGCAGACTCGGCGTCCCGCCGCCCCAGTGGATGTGCGTCACCCTCCGCGCCATCGTCCCGTGCGCGAGCACGTCGATCTCGGACAGCAGGGTCCGGGTGTAGGCCTCGACAGGATCGTCGCGGCGCGCCGCCTTGGTGTGGCAGCCGCAATAGGTGCAGATCGACCGGCAATAGGGAACATGGAGGTAGAGCGAGAGGCTCGCCTCCGGCGTCAGTTCGGCCAGCCAGTGCGCCGCCACATCGGCGTCGACGGCGGCGTTGAAATGGGGCGCGGTCGGGTAGCTCGTGTAGCGAGGCACCGACCGTTCCGCGAGAACAAGGGGGGAGAGGGGCTGGGACATGCGCCACTCTCGCCCGCCGGCCGGACGTCATCTTTGATCAGGATCAAGAACCGACGCCGTCCACCCGAAAGGCGGATGCCCCCGACGAGGTCCCGGCTCAATCCTCCTTCAGTCCGTTGCGTCGGGCCACGGCGGTGGCCAGCATCGGCACGTAGTCGTCGGCCCCGCCCGCGGCGACGGCGAGCGCATAGCTGCCTTTCACCGCGTTTCCCATGGGGTTCGCCAGTTCGACGGCGTTGGCCATGGACTCGAGGTAGCGCATGTCCTTGTACGCGTTGCGGAGCGTGAACTTGTGGGCGTCGCGGTCCTGGTCGAGCGTCCACTTCATGAAGGTCTGGTAGAAACCGCAATCCATGCGCCCGCCGCGGATGACGCTGTCGAAGCGCTGCGGCGTGATGCCCACCTTCCGCGACAGTGCCAGCGCTTCCGAGTAAAGCGCTGCGTAGCCCATCGCGATGAAGTTGTTGAGCAGCTTCATGCGGTGGCCGTCGCCGGGGCCGCCGATGTGGATCACGCGCCCGGCCCAGGTGTCGAGCACGGGCTTCAGCCGTGCGAAATCCGCGTCGGAGGCGCCGACCATCGTGTCGAGCGTTCCTTCCCACGCTTCCTTCGGCGTGCGCGACAGCGGCGCGTCGACCAGCGTCACGCCGATCGCCGCGAGCTCGGCCGACAGCGCTGCCGTCGAGGTGGGATCGGATGTCGAGCAGTCGACGACGATGGAGCCGGCCGCCAGGCCTTCCTTGAGGCCGTCGCGGCCTCGGATCACCGCCTCCACCTCGGGCGAGCCGGTGACGCAGATGAACACCACCGTCGAGGCGCGGGCTACGTCGGCGGCGGTCTTTGCCTCGACGGCGCCACGCTTCAGCAGATCCTCCACCGGCGCGCGGTTGCGGTGGCCCGTGACCGTGAGCGGATACCCCTTCTCGACGATGTTCTTCGCCATGCCGTGACCCATCAGGCCCACGCCGATGAATCCGATCCGTTCTCCGCCCGTCGCTGCCATTGACACAGTTCCATCCTCCCGCTTCTGTTCTTCGGCCGCTTTCAATCGATGAGATCGGCCTCAACCCGGATACTACCTATAGAACCGGGAAACGCGGATTTCGAGGGATGACGGACAGGGAGGTCGCCGCCACCGGCGCGGGACAGGCTCGGGTCACCCTTCAGGTGATCGCCGACCGGCTCGACGTATCGACCGCAACCGTCTCCCTGGCCCTGCGCGACAGCCCGGTTGTGGCCGACGCCACGAAGCTGCGCGTGCGCACCCTCGCTCGGGAACTGGGCTACATCTACAACCGCAGCGCGGCGAGCCTGCGGACCGCGCGCACCAACATGATCGCCGTGGGATTCCACGACATCACCAACCCGTACTTCGCGGAGTTGCTGTCAGCCATCGAGGATGCGGTGACAGACGCGGGCAAGACCATCCTGCTCGGCACCTACGGCGAGAGCCTCGAGCGCCAGGACCGCGTGCTCGGCTCGCTGCGCGAATATCGCCCCGACGGCATGATCCTGTGCGCGGCCGGCGGAACCCAGGCCGACATCGTCGAGCACATCGTCGCCGCGCGCATCCCGGTGGTCCAGCTTTCGCGCGAGGTCGCGGGGGTGGACCTCGACTTCATCGGCGCCGACGACGGCCATGGCACGCTGCGGGCCTTCGAGCATCTCCACGCCCTCGGCCACCGCCGCATCGCCATGCTGGGCGGCGCCGACACGACCTCGACGGGCCGGTCGCGTCGGGCAGGCTATACGGCTGGGCTGGAGCGGTTCGGCCTGCCCTTCGATCCGGCACTGATGCTGGAAGGCCTCGGCCACCGCGAGACCGGCCTGCGCGGGATCATGAGTTTGCTCGACCTCCCCGACCCGCCGACTGCGGCGCTCTGCTTCAACGATCTCATCGCCTTCGGCGCCATGCTCGGGCTGCGCCACCGCGGCCTCGAGGCGGGCGCGGACTTCTCCATCGTCGGCTGCGACGACGTGCAGGAGGCCGCGCTCTGGTACCCGGCGCTCACCACGATCCACAATCGCCAGGATGAGATGGGACGCGGGGCGGCGGACATGCTGATCCAGCGCATCGGGGATCCGTTGGCTCCCGTCCGCCGGGTCCTGCTGGAGCCCCGGCTCGTCGTGCGCGGCTCGACGGCGCCGCCGCGATCAGCGGTCTGATGGGACTTGCCAGCCACGCGCCCTGCGTGTCCATTTCCCGCGACACCCGAGAGTCCCGGAGATCCATGATGGCGTCCGACTACCCCCGCGACATGACCGGCTACGGCCGCACCACGCCCGATCCGAAATGGCCGGGTGGGGCGAATGTCTGCGTCCAGTTCGTGATGAACTACGAGGAGGGCGGGGAGAACAACATCCTGCACGGCGACGCCGCCTCGGAAGCGTTCCTGTCCGAGATCGTCGGCGCGGCCGCCTGGCCGGGCCAGCGGCACTGGAACATGGAATCGATCTACGAGTACGGCGCCCGCTCCGG
>JAIYAB010000220.1 GCA_027489275.1 Hyphomicrobiales bacterium | reverse complement strand
AGCAGACGGACGCGCTGGACTACCTCGAGATGCTGCTCGTTGCCGTCAGCGACGCGGCGCGGGCCGCGCAGAACGCCACGGTGGCTGCAGAGAGCCTCGGTCTGGGCACTGTCTACATCGGCGCGCTCAGGAACCATCCTGAGGCCGTGGCGGCGGAACTGGCTCTTCCGCCCCGCGTCCTGCCCGTGTTCGGCCTGTGCATCGGCCATCCCGATCCCGCCGTGGTCACCGGCGTCAAGCCGCGGCTGCCGCCGTCGGCCGTTCTGCATCACGAAACCTATTCCGGACCGGCAACCGCAGGCGACGTCACGGCTTACGACACCGCGATCACGGCCTTCCAGGCGGAGCAGTCGATCGCGCAGGTGCCGTGGTCGCGACAGGCGCTCGCCAGAGTGGCCGGACCACAATCTCTGAGCGGCCGCGATCGCCTGACGGACGCGTTGGCCGCGCTCGGCTTCCCGCTGCTCTGACGTCCCGGCTGAGGCTGGTGGTGTCCACTAAATCGGGTCAACTCCAGTTCACGTCGCACACGGCTTGGCTTGAAGTCAGCCCAAATTACCACCTTCAAAATCGTTCCCCATTGTCCGGTCGATTGCGGCGACGTCAGCAATTCGCCCTCGTTCAATGACCCTGCCGTCGATGGTTTTCTTCCATCGGCTTCGCCGTCCACCGGGAATGGGTCTCCGCGACGCCCGCGCGCCGAGGTGGCGGGCCCTGATGCGGGCGGTCTTGGCGATGGCGGGGGCGTCGATCTGGTGTGTCTTGCCACCATGGCAGGGCGCGCAGAGGACCTGCATGTTGTCGGCCTGATCGCGCCCGCCGAGTGCCAGCGGGATGACGTGATCGACCTCCCAGCGTGTTCCGGGGGTGAGTGTCCAGCCGCAGCGCTGGCAGCATCCCTGGGCGGCGAGTAAGAGATGAAGGCGCTCACGGGTCGAGAGGGAACGGCGTCGAGCGGTTTCGGTCATAGGCCGTCCCTCGCGCTTGGATCGTGCGCGGGATCGCCGCTCAGCATCGCCAACACGTCGATGCGGTCGCGATGGCGAGCCAGGATCCGCTCGGCCTGAGCCGCCGCGTCCCGCTCGAGAGTAGATATGCGTGGTCCGAACTCCTCGACGATCTCGGTGAGGGTCGGTTCATCGAGCGCGCAAGAGAGAGCGTCATCGTAGAGGCCGAGGACGTCGTGCGATGACGGCGATGGACTGCCCGGCGAGGACTCCGTCTCTAATGCCTTTTCAGGAGCCGCGTCCAAAGCCTCGGGTGAAGCGCCAGGACCATGGCTGCGATGGGCTGCATCCTTCGCGGTGTCATCTCTCGCTGTCTGCCGGGCGGGGATGGTGCCTGCAGGATTCGTGACGGTCAGCCTCGGTGCCAAGGTACGTGGTCGGCGGATGGCCCACCCGTTCTCGAAGCGCAGGCGCCGGGCCTCGCGGGTGCTGGAGAGTCGGCGCCGCTCGGCGAGGGCGGTCCGCGGTCGAGCCCGGCCGGGTGCAGGTCGGCGAGCCGTTGTTGCTTTGACGGCTTGCTCCGGCTCATCAACTCGCCGAGGCGCCGGCGTGTCGGCCGCTGCGGAGACGTGTTCCACCGCCGGTGTAGTCGGCAAGGGCGGGGCTGGCGGTGGCGGGGGTGCGATGATCTTGCGCCGTGTCGGGGCGGATCTGTAAGGCCCCGCGGGGGAGGGCTGTGATCCGACCGGCGTCTGCTCCCCGGAAGCACCGCTGTCACCGCTTGGGACGCCTCCGTTTGCCGACGTGCTCACCGCCCCATCCGTTGCAGCGGTCTCCGTCCACGCGACCTCCTCCTCCTCACCCTCGATCTCCTCGCGCAGGTAGAGACCGCCGAGCACGTCAGCGAAGACGTCGCGCAGGGCGAAGGCGCGTGCCCGCATCTGCAGCATGCGCTGCGGGTAGTCGGACCACGGTCCCGCCTTGCCCCAGAGCCGCGCACGTTTGGCATCCTCCGACGAGAACCGTCGCTCGACGGGATGGGCGTCGCCTTTGCGCCGGACGCTGCAGATCCCGACCCAGTCGGTTGGACCCGTCCCCTCGATCCTCTCCTCGATCGAAGCAGCGAGGCCGGAGGCCCGCACCAGCGCCATGGCCCCATCGCCCCAGATCGTCGGCCGTCCTCCGATCACCGCGATGCGCTGCAGGGCGGAGAGCGGCGTCAGGCCGACCTCCATGCCGTGCAGGATGGCGATCATGCAGGCCTCGGGCGTCTCGAAGCCTGAGGGCGCCATGCGGGCGGCGACGACGGCGCGTGCGAAGGCCATCGCCTCCTCGAGCGTGCGCGGGACAATGGCGCAGGGGCGGCCACCTGCCCGCAAGGGCGGACGCTTCATGGGCTTGCGCGTCGGCTCGCCTTTGTCCGGTGCCGGCAGGGCTGTGGGGTCAGGCAGGGTGATGACGGAGGCTATGCTGCCGAGGCTGGATTGATACGGGGTCATGACATCCTCCTTCGGGCTCCCGCCAAGGGCAGCCCGTTGCGGGCCGTGGGGCCCGTGTGTTGCGGTGTGGTGGTGGGTAGCCGGTCGCCGAAGTGGTCGCTCGAGTGGTCGCCCTGACCTGCGCGGTGCGGCTCAGGCCGGCCCGTCGCCGGTGATCGCCGGCGACGCCTTATCGGTCAGGCCGCGACCTGCTCCTCGATGATCTCGGTGCCGGGGACGCGCTTTCCCGCGGCGAGGTCCGTCTCCGCGAGCTTCAGCAGAACCTTCTGCACCGCGTCGTCGGCAAAGAGGCGCGCGTCGCGCCGGTAGTGCGCGATGAAGGCATTGCTGTCGCGAACGTGGATCCGGCGGACCCGCCGCAGCGATACCTTCCGTCCGTTCGTTCCCGCCTTGACGCTTTCGACCAGCTCACCGTAGCCGACCTCGTCCCTGATCCTCTGGGTCTGTGCAATCAAGTAAGGCTCGAGCGCCTTCTTCATCGCGCGCTTGGCGTCGTCTGCCGCGCCGATGATGGGCTTCCATTTCGCATCGATGGCGCGGCCTTGCTCGAGGATGGGTCGCTTCTCCGAGGTTCGCTGATCCTCCGCCGACCTCTCCAGCGCACCGAAACGCTCGGCGAAATTGGCCGCTCTGTCCGCTTCGACCTGTGTCGAGATGGCGCCGATCAGGGTCATCCAGTCAGACGCGTTGTGCCAGAGAGCCGCGATGGTGCACCGCAGCTCCTCGACCCGCCCGACCGGTTCGTCGTCAGCGCCGGCACTGTTGTGGCCGATGCCCACGAGGCCCTCGTTGCCATACCCGGTGCCATGGTCTGCTTCGATTGCCGCTGCGATCGTTGACGCATGATCCCGCACGCCGACCGCTT
>JAIYAB010000025.1 GCA_027489275.1 Hyphomicrobiales bacterium | reverse complement strand
GTGATGCTGGAGATCTTCAACAACCTGTTCATGTCCATCGCCGAGCAGATGGGCGTGACGCTGCAGAACACCGCCTACTCGGTGAACATCAAGGAGCGGCTCGACTTCTCCTGCGCGGTGTTCGACGCCGACGGCAACCTCGTCGCCAACGCGCCGCACATGCCGGTGCATCTGGGCTCGATGGACAAGTCGGTCGAGACCGTGATCCGCATGAACGGCGACCGGATCCGCCCGGGCGACGTCTTCATGCTGAACGCGCCCTACAACGGCGGCACGCACCTGCCCGACATCACGGTCTGCACGCCGGTGTTCGACGACGGCGGCCGCACGATCCTGTTCTGGGTCGCCTCGCGCGGGCACCACGCCGACGTGGGCGGCGTCGCGCCCGGCTCGATGTCGCCGCGGGCGACGACGATCGAGGAGGAGGGCGTCTACATCGACAACTTCCAGATCGTCGAGGGCGGACGCTTCCGCGAGACGGAGACGGTGGCCCTGCTCACGGGCGCGCGCTGGCCGGTGCGCAACGTGGTGCAGAACGTCAATGACCTGAAGGCGCAGATCGCCGCGAACGAGAAGGGCGTGCGCGAGTTGCGCAAGATGGTCGGCGAGTTCGGCCTGCCGGTGGTGCGCGCCTATATGGGCCACGTGCAGGACAACGCCGCCGAGAGCGTGCGCCGCGTGCTGGACCGGTTGCACGACGCGCAGTTCACCTACCCGATGGACCAGGGCTGCGCGATCACCGTGCGGATCTCGGTGGACAAGGCCGCCCGCGTGGCGACGGTCGACTTTACGGGCACGTCGCCGCAGCGCGGGGACAATTTCAACGCGCCGCTGCCGGTGACGCGCGCGGCGGTGCTCTACGTGTTCCGGGTGATGGTGGACGACGCCATCCCCATGAACGCCGGCTGCCTGCGGCCGATCCGCATCGTCGTGCCGGAGGGGACGATGCTCTCGCCCGTCTATCCGGCGGCGGTCGTGGCGGGGAACGTCGAGGTGTCGCAGGCGGTGACGAACTGCCTGTTTGGCGCGCTGGGCGCGATGTCGGCGTCGCAGGGCACGATGAACAACCTCACCTTCGGCAACGACGCCTACCAGTATTACGAGACGATCTGCTCGGGCTCGCCGGCCGGTCCCGGCTGGCACGGCACATCGGGCGTGCACGTCCACATGACGAACTCGCGGCTCACCGACCCGGAGATCCTGGAATACCGGTTTCCGGTCCTGCTCGAGGAATTCCACATCCGCACCGGCTCGGGCGGGCGCGGGCGCTGGAACGCGGGCGACGGCACCAGCCGCACCATCCGCTTCCTGCAGCCGATGGAGTGCGCGATCCTCTCCTCGCACCGCAAGGTCAGGCCCTTCGGACTGGCCGGCGGCGCGCCGGGCGAACTCGGCCGCACGCTGGTGCGCCGCAACGACGGTCGCACCGAGGAGCTCGAGGCCTGCGACCAGACGCTGCTGGAGGCGGGCGAGGCGGTGACGGTGATCACGCCGACGGGCGGCGGCTACGGGGTGGCCGACCAGGCCGAGTAGGCCGATGAGGCCGAGCCGTATCGGACGGTCGGGAAAGGACGCTTGGCAGTGACCGACCGGGCGCGGTCGACCTGACGCCGTCGGGTCGAAGTCCGTCTATCGGGACGTCGCGAACTGGATGATCGCGGCCGCCGCGAATTTCTCCCTGTCCGTGAAGGTATGGGGTGTATCGGGCCGGCATGGCAGGCCGGGACCACCGCCACCCGTAACCCACGCCACCCTGGCGCGCCCGCGCGACCAGCGCACGAAGTCTTCCACTGCGCTCGGTGGAGTCATCCGGCACGCGTCTTCACGATGATGCAGCACGAGTGTGGGCGGCAATTGCGACGGCGTCCCGAGTGTCCCGACAACCGAACCGTTCGGCGTTCCAGGCGGCAGCAGGCCGCCGGCGGCGAAGACAATGCGATCCGGCCGACTTCCCGATGCGACGGCTTGCGCGGCGGTGACCGCACCGAGGCTCATCCCGACGAGCGTGACGCGGAACCCGCGCGACTGCAGGTCGGAGACGAGCCGCGACGCCTCACTCGCACTCGTCGTCATCACGGTTTTCAGGCCGGCTGCCTCGAAGAAGCCTGTGCTCAGGACGAGGAAGTCCCTCGGCGATGCGCCTCCGGCTCCCGGAACGAGAACCAAAGCGGCCGGCGACGGCGGCTTCGAAGTTTGCGCGAACGCGTCGGAGCCAAAGAGAACGAGCATGGCCAGGCACAGGCGTAAGCTGAACATTATGTCACCCCCGTGCTCGATCGGGGACGATGATGTCGACAGACCCGACGTGAAGGCAAGTCGCGCCTGGCCGTCGGATCACCGTCGAACGGGCACGGGCGGGCGCAGGACGGGGCCCTGGTCCACGACGCCCTCCGCCTCGCCGGCCTCCTCGTCGGCGCCGCTGCTGGCGAGTAGGCCGGGGATGCCGAGGGAGAGCGGGCGTCCGCCCGGCAGGGCGGGCCGCTGGGCCTGCGTCGGCGATGTGGGCGCCTCCGCGGCGACGCGGGGCGTGAACTGCCCGCGCGCGGCCATCACCGCGGGCAGGCGCGGATCGAACTTGATCACCGGCTTGCAGACGGTGCGCCCGCGCGAATGACGGGCGAGGTCGAGGTGGAAGTGGTCGTAGTGGAAGGCGTCGGAGCCCGGTCCGAGCACCGTCGAGAAGTGCTGGCAGGAGCCGACGAACACCTCACGCAGGAAGTCCTGCTCGCGCGGCTGCCCGCGCCAGCCGCGCGACACGGTGATCTCGCGGCCGTCGGCGAGGCGGAAGGCCATCACGTCCATCGCGTTGCCGAAGGCGTGTTCGGAGCGCGGCCCGCCGCGGCGGTTGTTGACGTTCCGGCAGGAATAGGAGCCCGACTTCAGCTCCACGACCGGCGAGCCGAAATACAGCTCGGCCGAGGGCTGCACCACCTCGTTCACCCAGCGGTCGACGACGGGGATGATGGGACAGCCGAGCGTCGCGGTGCTGGACAGGCCGACGGTGCCGTCGGCCACGGCCGACAGGCGGAACGGGCGCAGCATGCCGCAGGCGCCGGGGCCGTCGATCTCGCGCGCCGGCTCGACATAGGCCGACACCTTCACCGCCTTGGCGGCAAGGCACGCCTGCTCGGCCTCGTCGCGCCAGGGCTCGCGCTGCTCGAAATCGAACAGGCCGCAACCGGACAGGAGGACGAGGACGCCGGAGAAGACGCTATACCTGACAGCTCCGCGCCACATGGCCGGGACAATGCGAGCGGTCGCTTTAATCCTTCGTGAAGCATGCGTCCGTGCATGCGTCCCGAAGCTGGACTCGCCGGCCGCAACGGTCGAAAGCTCCCGGCAACCATCACGCCCGCGGCGTTCGCGCGCGGGCCACGCAGAGAGGGACACGATCCATGATCCGCATCACGCTCGCCGGGGCCACCGGCTGGGTCGGCCGCGCGCTCGTCGCCGCCATCGCCGCCGCGCCCGACCTGACCCTCGCCGCCGCCGTGTCGCGCGCGGCGGCCGGACGTGACGCCGGCGAGGCGGCGGGCACGGGGCCCTGCGGCGTGACGATCTCGGCGACGCTGGCCGAAGCGCTCGCCGTGCCCTCCGACGTGGTGATCGACTACACCAAGCCGCATGTCGTGAAGGGGCACGTGCTGGAGGCGCTGGCGGCGGGCCGGTCAGTCGTCGTGGGCACGTCGGGCCTCGGCGCGGACGACTATGCGGAGATCGCGGCGGCGGCGACCCTCGCCGACCGTGGCGTCATCGCCGCCGGCAATTTCTCGATCACCGCGACGCTGCTGAAGCGCTTCGCGCTGGAGGCCGCCCGGTACGTGCCCGACGTCGAGGTGATCGACTACGCCCATGCCGGCAAGCCGGACACGCCGTCGGGCACGGGCCGCGAACTGGGCGAAATGCTCGCCGCCGTGCGTCTTCAGGGCACCTCGAAGGCCGTCGAGGACCTGAGCGGCATCCGGGAGACCCGCGGCGGCGCGGTGGGCACGCCGCGGCCCGTCCAGGTTCACTCGGTGCGGATGCCGTCCTTCGTGCTGTCATGCGAGGCGATCTTCGGCGCACCGGACGAGCGTCTGGTGATCCGCCATGACGCCGGCTCCTCGGCGGCGCCCTATGTGGGCGGCACCCTGCTCGCCGCGCGCAAGGCGCCCGACGTCAAGGGTCTCGTCCGCGGGCTCGACACGCTTCTCTGAGCGACGGGCCGCGGCGAAACGGAAACACCCGCCGCGCGGGGTGACGCGGCGGGTGCCGGAGAGGCGCGGGGGAAGGGGCTGGCCGCGCCCCTGCGTCAGGTCAGGCGCCGGCGGGGGAGGCCCCGGCGTCCGGACCCCGACGGGAGGCGAGGAAGGCGTCGAACTCCGCCTTGTCCTTGGCGCGGCGCAGGCCGTCGATGTAGTCGCCGAAGGCGTTCTGCTCCGCCACGAGGCGGTCGAACTCCTCCTGAAGGCGCTTCAGTTCGCTCGCCTTGTAGTCCTCGAACGCGGTGTTGCCGCTGTCGCGACGCAACTCGCGGTCGCCGCCGAAGCCGCTGCGCGACCAGCAGCGCGCATCGGTGGAGCCGTCGCGGCGATCGGCGCGGCGCGAGGCCATCCACCAGCCTTCCTTCCAGCCTTTCCAGGCCAGGATGGCGAGGCCGATCGGCCAGAACACGATGAAGCCGCCGACCATTGCCACGAGCTCGAGCGGCCGCCAGGTCCGGGCCATGGCCCCGGGGTTCCACCCGTCCCTCGACCAGGCCTGACGCGAAGCAGTCACGGACATCTGTCCCTCCATGTAAATGTGACAAACATTCACATAGGGATGAAAATCGACGGCTTCAAGAGTCCCGCTTCAGTTTATCGGACGGTGGTCGTCCGAGCCAACGGAAGCCGCGGACTCACGCTTCGGCTTCGGCCATGTCCGCGGTCCCGGACGGGAGGTGGCCTTCCGGCTGCGGATGCGGGCGTGCGCGGAGCCACGCGCGGGCGTTGTCCATCGTTTCGAACCAGCCGGATGGGCGCTGCAACGTCGAGAGCCAGGCCTTCGCCGCGTCCACGGAATCCCGTGCCTCCCGCGGGACGAAGGGCCGCGCGGCGAGCCACGCCATCATCTCCTCGTCCGTCGCCGCCTCGACGACGGCCGGCATGTGATGATGCCTTCGGATGATGACCACCGGCATCCCGCCAGGCTCCCGCGCAACGGCCGGCCTGATCGGCCGGCGGTCCGGGACCATGGTTCGCCCGCTGGCGCGGGACCGTCTACGCACCGGGGGTTGTGCAATAGGTTGCGCGCATCCTCCGGTGTTCGTCGGCGTGCGCCCCGCCAGTCTCAGAGTTCGCGCACCTCGACGAAGGCCGCCGGATCGCAAGCATCGACCGCCGCGTCCACGGCGTCCTTGTCGGTGCCGTCCTTCACCTTGGGCAGGTCGTCGGGCGCGAGATAGACGATGTAGCCGAGCACGTTGTTGAGCGCGGCGCTGGGATGCTCCTCGGCGTAGCTACGCTCGTCCTCCAGCGTCAGGGCGTCGTAGCGCTTCACGGCCTCCAACGGCGACTCCTCGCGCGGCGGGCCGTCGAGATCGAGCGTGTCCGCCACGATGGCGCCGGTGACGTTGTCGAGGATGAGGTAGCGCGGCATCGGCCTGTCTCCTGAAGCGGGACGGCGAGTGTACCCGGATGCGGCGCGGGGCCAAGTTCCGGGCCTCGCCGGATGGCCCAAGCCCTGCTAGCCTGCGTCGATGGGCGCCTTGCTTCGCACGCTCCCCGCCGCCGCCGCCGTCGCCGCCATGGGCCTGCTGGCCCTCGCACAGTCGGCCGCCCATGCGCAGAGCCGCTTCACCGATCCCGGCCCGCAGCCGCCGCTGCCGCCCTGCACCTGCCGGGCGGAAGGACGCATCTTCCAGTTGGGCGAAACGACCTGCCTGCGCACGCCGCAGGGCTCGCGCATGGCCCGCTGCATCATGGTGATCAACAACCCGTCCTGGGATGCCGGCACGACGCCGTGCCCCTCGGCGCTTCTGCCGGCGGAGACCGGGGGGCCCTCATGACGGCCCGCCGCTGAGCCCCGATCCTGAACCCCGACACGGAAACGCCGCCGGGTTGGTCCCCGGCGGCGTCCGCTGTTATCCCTGTCCTTCGCTTCCGGGGTCCCTCCGGAAGGTCGCTCCCCCACGACCTGCCAACCCCGGCTGCGGCTCACGCGTCAGATCAGGCCCAGTACGACGGCTCCCACGAGAGCGAACGCCGCGCACATGGCGACCAGATTCAGCCTCTGGATGATGACCATGGGGTCCTCCTTGTGGCGTCCCTGCGCTGTTTACGCATTCTTAATATACCACCGCCCTGCGGCCCTGCGAAGCTTTTTTGACAGTGCACTGCACCACTGCACAAGTCTTGTGCGGACTGCCGGAGATTAAGTCTCTGTTTAGTCAAACTCAAACGCAGGGGTGTGTGAATCGCGGCGATTCCGCAGCGAATAGACGGCAGCAACGGGACGGAACGCCTTGATGGGGAAAGGTATTGCGTCAGTCGAGGCCGCGCAGGACGCGCTCGAGGACTCCCGCGGCAGCCAGCGCGGCAGTGTCGCGGGCGAAGGGCGCGATCACCTGGAGCCCGAGCGGCAGGCCTGACGGCGTCGCCAGGCCGGGGACGTTCACGCAAGGCACGCCGAGTAGCGTCCACAGGCGGTTGAACCGGGGATCGCCGGTGGTGTCCCGCGCCGGGGCCGGCCCGGGGGCGGCCGGCGACAGCAGCACGTCGACGCCGTTGTCGGCGAAGACGGCGCGGAGCGCGCCGCGCGCCCGCCGCGCGCGGCCGCGGGCGGCGTCGTAATCCGCCGCCGTGATGGAGGCCGCGGCGTCCAGCGCCCCGCCGATCCCCGGCGGCAGGCGGTCGCGGTGGTGCTCCAGCTCCCAGGCCAGCGATACGCGCGCCTCGTAGCCCTGCACGATGGGGGAGGCGTGCCAGCCGCCGAGGACGTCGTCCGGCAGGGACACCGCGGAGACGGCCATGCCGTGCCGCTCGAGCGCGCGGGCCGCGCGGTCGACGGCCGCCGCCATCTCCGGCTCGGGCGCGCCGCCCAGCTCGGGCACGACGACGCCGAAGCGCACCATCCCGGGAGCCTCGCCGACGCGCATGTCGCGCCCGCAGATCGCTTCGAGCGCATGCGCGACGTCGTCGACGCCGGCGCCGAACAGGCCGAGCGTGTCCAGCGTCCAGGCCTGGACCTTCACACCGACCGTCGGCAGCAGCCGGAAGGACGGCTTGATGGCGGCCACGCCGCAGAACGCGGCGGGGCGGATGACGGAGCCGCCCGTCTGCGTGCCGATGGCCAGCGGAACGAGCCCGGCGGCGACCGCCGCGGCCGAGCCGGACGACGATCCGCCGGGGGTGCGCGCGGGGTCGTGCGGGTTCCGGGTCGGCGTCGGGTCGAGATAGGCGAGCGCGGTCGACGCGGTTTTGCCCGCGATCCAGCCGCCGGCCGCCCGGACCTGGCTGACGATCGCCGCGTCCGCGCGCGGCCGCCATCCGCCCCACACGGCCGGCAGCCCCATCTCGGTGGGCAGATCCGCGGTATCGACGATGTCCTTCACGCCGACCGCGATGCCGGCCAGAGGCCGGGACGGATCGATCGGCCCGTCCGGCAGGTCGGCCAAGGCCACGAAGGAGGCGAGGTCGGCGTCGCCGCCCGCGATCCGCTCGCGCGCCGCGGCGAGCGCGTCACGGGGGCGCAGGTCGCCGGCGTCGATGCGGCGTCGCAGGTCGAGAAGGCCGATCATGCCTCATGTCCTTGAAAGATGCGCAGGATGGCGGCGGTGCCGCGGCGGGCGACGGGGATGGCGATGAAGGCCGCCACGGCCGCGCACGGCCAGGCGATGACGAAGGCGATGGCCCAGCGGCGCATGAAGTCCGGCGGAAAGCCGAGATTGAGCGCCGTCACCAGGGCAGTCATCAGGAAGGCCATCACGCCCGACATGAGGATCGGGAAGATGTAGCGTGCGGGACCGGTCATGCGCCCTCCAGTGGCGTCGGGAGGTTCCACGCCGCCGCGGCCGCGTCAAGCGCGCCGGCTGCACAGCCGGTTTGGAGCCCTCGCGCGCGGCGCGACCGCAAGGCCGGTGACAGGGCGGCCCGAAATGCTCTAACCCATGACGATGCACCGGCGTGGGCCCTTCGGACCGGATGGTCCGCCTCCCTTCGGCTGCGGCCCCTTCGCGCGCCGCGGCTACCATCATGGCCGCCTGAAGGAAGCGCTGGTCGATGCCGCGCGGGCGCTGCTGGGGGAGCGCGGCGCGCAGGGCTTTTCACTGGCAGATGCGGCGAAGCTCGCCGGCGTCAGCCCGGCCGCGCCCTACCGCCACTTCCGCGACCGCGACGCCCTGCTGGCCGAGGTGGCGCGCCAGGGATTCGCGCAGTTCGGGCAGCGGCTCTCGGCGGCGCTCGCCACCGGCGGCGACCCGCGCGACGGCTTCCTCGCCATGGGGCGGGCCTATCTCGCCTTCGCGCGGGAGGAGCCCGGGCTCTACGAGGCGATGTTCTCCTGGTGCGCCGCGCCCGAGCGGGAGGGCGAGGGAGTGGCGGAGGGGACGCGCGCCTTCGACATCCTGCTCGACGGCATCGCCGCGGCGCTCGCCGGGTCGGGGACCGGCACGGGCGAGCCGCGCCGGCTGGCGCTGGAGGTGTGGGCGCTGGCGCACGGCGTCGCGACGCTGGCGGCGGCGCGCCAGCTCGGGCCGGGCGTCGATCCGGAAGCGATCCTGGGGGAGGGCGTGCGCGCGCTGCTCGCCGGGCACCGCGCGCTGGCGGGCCGGGCCTGAGGAGAGCGGCGCGTCAGTCGTCGCCGTGCGGCAGGGCGAGCAGCCGGTCGATGCTCTCCTGATCGTTGCCCGCGCCGCGCGGGGCGGGCCCGATCATCGGGCGATAGGGCTCCGAACCGGTCGAGTCGGGCTCGAAATCCACGATCTCGGGCATGTCGCGTGTCGCGATGAAGGTGGCGATGCGGGCGAGTCGGCGCTCGATGGTGGCCAGCACCGCCTGGATGCGCCTGGCGCGCTGGGCGGAGATGTCCTGCACGGCGCACTGGAGGATCACGGTCGTCATCCGCTCGGCAACGAAGGCGCGGAAGGCTTCGGGCTCCATGTCCCGCTCGGCCATCACCTGCTCGGCGGCGGTCATGATGACGTTGGAAACCTCGGCGCAGTCCTCGATGATATAGTCGAGTTCCTGCGCGGCGGCGGGGATCTGGCCCTTGGCGAGTTCATTGGCGCCGAGCGCGGCGAGTTCGCGGCGGATGTAGCGCAGGTAGTCGGCGGCGGCGTCGATCTCGCGCATCAGCGGCGCGCGGGGAAGGGCCGTCGTCGCGATGGCGTCGAGTGCACGGCTGGCGCGAAAGAGCGGCGGCGGGGAAGCCGGTGCGTCGCTGCGGCGCTTCGCGGTTGCCTGCCGGTGTGACATGGCTCGCCTTTCGTGCGCGGCGCGGCCGCGTCACTCCCCGAAGATGGATTCGATCTTGGCCCGGAGGGTCTGCGCGTTGAACGGCTTGACGATGTAGCTGCTCACGCCGGCCTTCTTGGCGGCGATCACGTTGTCGGTCTTCGACTCGGCCGTGACCATGATGAAGGGGGTCGTCTTCAGCGCGTCGTCGGAGCGGACCGTCTTCAGGAGCTCGAATCCGGTCATCGGCTCCATGTTCCAGTCGGAGATGATGAGGCCGTATTTGCGCTGGCGCAGCTTCGTCATCGCCTCGACGCCGTCCGTCGCGTCGTCCACATCCTCGAAGCCGAGCTGCTTGAGGAGATTGCGGATGATGCGGATCATCGTCTGGTAATCGTCGACGACAAGGATCGGCGTGGAAGAATCGATCTGCAATGAAGCCTCCTGGCGGCGTCGATCCGGGTGTCCCCTCCGGAACGTCGCTTGTCCCAACGCGACGTGCGTCCAGCTTTACATTGGGCCGCTTTCCTTTGCGTTAACGGCGCAGTTGCACTCGGTCGCAACCTGAGCGGGCGTCAGAAGGTCTTATGGCGATCGGTCCCGCCCTGGCCGATACTTGCCGCGTGCCGGACATGGACGCCGAGGGATACGCGTGGCCTTCAAGACCTATACCTTCGAGGAACTGAGCGTCGGGATGCGCGACTCCCTGCTGCGCACCGTCATGGCGAGCACCGTGAACCAGTTCGCCGAGGTGTCGGGTGACGCCAACCCCATCCACCTGTCGGACGATTTCGCCGCAGGCACCCGCTTCGGCCAGCGCATCGCGCATGGCATGTTCACCGCGAGCCTGATCTCGGCCGTCATCGGCACGCGGATGCCGGGGCCGGGCGCGGTCTACCTGTCACAGACGCTGCGCTTCCTCGCGCCGGTGAAGATCGGCGACGTCGTCGGCGCCGTGGTCGAGGTGGCCGAAATGGTCGAGAAGGGCCGGCGCGTGCGCCTCGACTGCCAATGCCTCGTCGACGGCAAGCCGGTGCTCGAGGGCGAGGCCTGGGTGATGGTGCCGGGCGGAGCGCGGCGCACTTGACCGTGGCATCCGCGCGCGCCAGTTTGCGCGCGCTTTCGCCCGGCCGCAGGCGTGCGGGCCGCAGCCACGAAGATCGCGCATGAACGACCTTCCACCCTCAGCCGGGCCTGCCGGTCCATTCGCCGTGCTGCGCGGCCGCGGCCCGGTCCCGGCCGCGATCGCGGGGGCCGTCGCGGCGCTCGGCAATTTCGACGGGCTCCACCGGGGGCACCGCACCGTGATCGAGGCCGCCCGCGGGCTTGCCCGGCGGCTCGGCCGCCCGGCGGCGCTGCTCACCTTCGAGCCGCATCCGCGGATGTTCTTCCGCCCGCAGGAAACGATGTTCCGGCTGACGCCAGAGCCGGTGAAGCTCGCCATGGCGCAGCGGCTCGGCCTCGACGGGGTCATCGTGCTGCCGTTCGATGCCGCGATGGCAGCGACCTCCGCCGAACACTTCATCGACGGTCTCCTCGTGGCCGAACTCGGCCTTTCGGGCGTGGCCGCCGGCCACGACTTCCATTTCGGCCGCGGCCGCGAGGGCACGCCCGGCCATCTCGCGCAGCAGGCGTCGAACGCCGGCCTCGCCGTGGAGATCGTCCCGCCGCTGCGCGACGGAGAGGAACCGGTGTCCTCCAGCGCCATCCGCGCCCGGCTGGAGGAGGGCGACGTGGAGGCGGCGGCCCGGCTCATCGGCTCGCGCTGGATCGTGCGCTCCACGGTCCAGCACGGCGACAAGCGCGGCCGGACGCTCGGCTTTCCCACCGCCAACCTGAAGCTAGACGCCGGCTGCCGCCTGCGCCACGGCATCTATGCCGTGCGCGCCGCGCTCGACGGCCGGCTCGTCGACGGCGTGGCCAGCTTCGGCCGCCGGCCGACCTTCGACGACGGCGCGCCGCTGCTGGAAGTGTTCCTGTTAGACTTTTCGGGCGACCTCTACGGCCGCAGCCTCGACGTGGAGTTCGTCGCATGGATCCGCGGCGAGGAGAAGTTCGCCAGCGTCGACGACCTCGTGCGCCAGATGGACCGCGACAGCGCCGCCGCCCGCGCCGCGCTGATGCGCGGTCCCGGCGTGCCCGCGCCGAGCCTGCTGCCGCTGGCTTCGGCCTAGCAGCGGCCCCGACGCCCTTTATCTGGACGGATCGGCCTGCTAGAACCGCGCGCATGGCTCGGTCCCGGCTCCTGCGCGCCCAGATGCGGCGAATTACCGGCCCGGCCCTCGCGACAGGCTGACGCCTGCGCGACGGGTCGGGACGACGCCCCCTGCCTCATCTCCCGACATCCGCCGGCCGAGGCCGGCGCTTCAACGGTTGACCGCCATGAACGATCGCCCCAAGGACGCTGCCGCCGGCCGCGACTATTCCAAGACGCTTTTCCTGCCGCAGACGGACTTTCCGATGCGCGCCGGCCTGCCCCAACGCGAGCCGCAGTTGCTCGAGCGCTGGAAGCGCATGGACCTCTACCGCCGCCTGCGCGAGACGGCGGCCGGCCGGCCGAAATTCGTGCTGCACGACGGCCCGCCCTACGCCAACGGCAACATCCACATCGGGCACGCGCTGAACAAGATCCTGAAGGACATGGTCACGCGCTCGCAGCAGATGCTGGGCCATGATTCCAACTACGTCCCCGGCTGGGACTGCCACGGCCTGCCGATCGAGTGGAAGATCGAGGAGGAGTACCGCAAGAAGGGCCGCAACAAGGACGAGGTCGACGTCGTCGAGTTCCGCAAGGAATGCCGCGCTTTCGCCGAGCACTGGCTGGGCGTGCAGCGCGAGGAGTTCAAGCGGCTGGGCGTCGAGGGCGACTGGGCCAACCCCTATTCGACCATGGCGTTCGCCGCGGAGGCGCAGATCGCCCGCGAGCTGATGAAGTTCGCCACGTCGGGCCAGCTCTATCGCGGGTCCAAGCCCGTCATGTGGTCGATCGTCGAGCGCACCGCGCTCGCGGAGGCGGAGGTCGAGTACCACGACCACCAGTCCTCGACGATCTGGGTGAAGTTCCCGGTCGAGGACACCACGGACGTGTCGCTGAGCGACGCCGCGGTCCTGATCTGGACGACGACGCCGTGGACCATCCCGGCCAACCGCGCCATCGCCTATTCCACCGACATCGACTATGGCCTGTTCAAGGTCGTCGCCGCGCCCGAGGGGAACTGGGCGAAGCCCGGCGACCTCTACGTCGTCGCCGACAAGCTCGCCGACGAGGTGATGAAGGCTGCGAAGGTCGAGAGTTTCGTGCGCCTGCGCGACGTCGATCCCGCGCATGTCCGCACCTGCCGCCATCCCTTCCGCGGGCAGGCGGGGGCCGAGGGATACTACGACTTCGACGTGCCGCTGGTGGCCGCCGACTACGTGACCGACGACGCGGGCACGGGCTTCGTCCACACCGCGCCGGGCCACGGCGCCGACGACTACAACACCTTCGTCGCCAACCGCGCGGTCTTCGCCGCCGCGGGGACCGAGCAGGTGCCCCACACCGTGGGCCCGGACGGCGCCTATTTCCCGCACGTGAAGCTCTTTGCCGGCGCGCGCGTCCTCGACGACAAGGGCAAGGAGGGCGACGCGAACAAGCGTGTCATCGCCATGCTGTCGGAGGTGGGCGCGCTGGTGGCGCGCGGGCGGCTGCAGCACAGCTATCCGCATTCCTGGCGTTCCAAGGCGCCGCTGATCTTCCGCAACACGCCGCAGTGGTTCATCGCGATGGACCGGCCCGTGCAGAGCCTCGACGGGCGCACGCTGCGCCAGGTGGCGCTGACGGCGATAAGCCATACACGCTGGGTCCCGGCCGTCGGCGAGAACCGCATCAACGGCATGATCGAGAACCGCCCGGACTGGGTGATCTCACGCCAGCGCGCCTGGGGCGTGCCGATCACCGTTTTCGTCCACCGTGAGACGGGCGAGATCCTGCGCGACGAGGCCGTCAATGCGCGCATCGGCGCGGCCTTCGAGGCCGAGGGCGCCGACGCGTGGTTCGCCGACCCGACCGGCGCGCGCTTCCTGTCGCCCGATCACGACGCGGCCGACTACGAGAAGATCGACGACGTGCTGGACGTCTGGTTCGACTCCGGCTCGACGCACGCGTTCACGCTGGAGGATCCGCGCCACTTCCCCGGATTGGCCGGGATCAGGCGCGTCGTCGATGGCGGGCGCGACACGGTGATGTATCTGGAGGGCTCGGACCAGCATCGCGGCTGGTTCCATTCCTCGCTGCTGGAGAGCTGCGGCACGCGCGGGCGCGCGCCTTACGACGTGGTGCTCACCCACGGCTTCGTCCTCGACGAGAAGGGCGAGAAGATGTCGAAGTCGAAGGGCAACGTGACCGCGCCGCAGGACGTCATCCGCGACAGCGGCGCCGACATCCTGCGCCTGTGGGTCGCCGCCTCCGACTACTCGGACGACCTGCGCATCGGCCCGGAGATCCTGAAGACCTTCGTCGAGACCTACCGCAAGCTGCGCAACACGCTGCGCTGGATGCTCGGCACGCTCGCCCACCATGGCGGCGCGACGCTGCCGCCGGTCGCCGAACTGCCCGAGCTGGAGCAGCTGATCCTGCACCGGCTGGCCGAGCTCGACGTCTCGGTGCGCGAGGCCTATGCCGACTTCGACTACAAGAAGGTCGTCGCCCAGCTCTCCTCCTTCATGACGACGGATCTGTCCGCCTTCTACTTCGACGTGCGCAAGGACGTGCTGTACTGCGACCCGGCGTCCAGCCCCGTCCGCAAGGCGGCCCTCGCGGTGATCGAGGAGGTGTTCCGCCGCGTTACCGTGTGGCTGGCGCCGGTCCTGGTGTTCACCGCCGAGGAGGCGTGGATCGGCCGCTACGGAGAGCAGGCCTGCGTGCATCTCGAGGTGTTCCCGGACACGCCCCCCGCGTGGCTCGACGGGGCGCTGGCCGAGAAGTGGGCGACGATCCGCCGCGTCAGGCGCGTCGTCACCGGCGCCCTCGAGATCGAGCGCGCCGCCAAGCGCATCGGCGCTTCACTGGAAGCCGCGCCGCGGCTCCACGTGGCCGACGACGCCCTGCGCGCCCTGCTCGCCACGGTGGACATGGCCGAGGTGTGCATCACGTCGGGCCTGACCCTGCTCGGCGGCGACGGGCCGTCCGACGCCTTCCGGGTGGAGGACGTCCCGGGCATTGCCGTCGTCCCGGCGCCGGCGGACGGCCGCAAATGCGCCCGTTCCTGGAAGATCTCGCCCGACGTCGGCGCCGACCCTGGCTACCCCGACGTCACCCCGCGCGACGCGGCGGCGCTGCGGGAGTGGGATGCGGCGCACGCGTGAGCCGTCGTCGGATGCTCCTGCGCGCTCTGCACGGGGTCGTCAGTCCCGCGCAGGGCGCATGCAGAAGGGTCCCATCCGGCCCGGTCCGGAGAGGGCCGGGCAGTGATGCGCCCATCCCCGGTTGCCCCGCCCGCGCCGACGCCCTGAGGCGGTCGTCATGGCGCCTCGCCGCCTCGGGTTTGCCCTCGCCGCCGCCGTCTTCGTCCTGGACCAGGCGCTGAAGGCGTGGGTGCTGTTCGTGTTCCGGCTGCCGGAGCGGCCGCCGGTGCGGGTCTGGCCGTTCTTCGATCTCGTGATGGTCTGGAACCGCGGCATTTCCTACGGCCTCTTCCAGCAGGACGACGACATCGGGCGATACGGCCTCGTGCTGCTGTCCGTCGTCGCGGCGGTCGGACTCGGCGTGTGGCTGTGGCGGTCGCCGTCCAGGCTGGTGGCGGTGGCGCTGGGGCTTCTCATCGGCGGGGCGCTCGGGAATGCCGTCGATCGCACGCTCTACGGCGCGGTGGCGGACTTCGTTCTGCTCTACTGGATCCCGTTCTTTCCCTACGTCTTCAATCTCGCCGATTCGGCCATCGTTGCAGGCGTGGCCCTGCTTCTGTATGACTCCCTCGTCGTCGAGGGCCGGAGGCGGCCGTCGGCAGCGGGCGATCCGGCCGATCCGGACCGGTCGCATGCCGGCTGAATGCCTCAAATCGGCCGCGTTGGCATGGGATCGCTCCCGCGCCATCGTTTCGTGACGTCGCATGCCGTCGCCGGGGCCGTCCGGAGCGGCATGGTTTCGCTGGGGTCGCCCGACATGATTTCCAAGCTTCGCATCATCGCCGCCGCCGCAGCTTTCGCCACGACCGCCATCGTCGCGGCCCCCGCGCAGGCGCAAGTGATGGACAGCCTGCTCAGCGCCTTCGGACTCAAGCCCTCCGAGGACGTGCCGGAGATCGACTATCGCGAGCGCGCGCCTCTGGTCGTGCCGCCGCAGATGAAGCTTCGCCCGCCGGAAGCGCCGCCCGCGGCCCGCTCCGCCGCGTGGCCGAACGATCCCGATGTCGCGCGCCGCGCAGCCGAGGCGAAGGCGGCCAAGACGCCGCGGCCGAATGCCCGCGAATCCGACATCGGCGAGGGCAAGCTGATGCGCCCGGGAGACATCCCCGGGGGCCGCACCGCCCGCAGCACGGCGCCGCAGGATCCGGCGAGCTACGAGATCGAGCACGGCCCGGCCAAGACCGGCTGGATGTCGCCCGAGAAGCTCAGGGCCATGGGGACGACTGCGACGCCGGAGAAGTCGCTCGTGGCCGGCCAGGAGCCGCCGCGCCGCTACCTGACCGATCCGCCCCCCGGCCTGCGCATCCCCTCGGACCGCGGCCCGATGACCGCCGGCCGGACGCTCGTCCGTCCCATGGCGTCCGAGCGCGACGAGAAGGACCCGCTCAACACCTACCGGCCGAAGCCGAAAAATCCCGACGACGACTGAGCCTGACGGCAACTGGGCCTGAAGTGCGTCGATCCGGCGTCCTGCGACCATCACGCAGGGACACCTGAACCCGAGGGGGTCTGTCGCGAGGCGGGCCCCCTGCCTATATCTGGAGCACGGCGCAGCGCGAACCCCGTGCTCCGCCGCCATACCCGTCCGGAGATCCCGCCGCCATGACCGACCTCTCCTCCACGTCCCCGACGACCGCGCAAGCCTCGGCGGAGGGGCCGCAGGTGAGCGACTTCAGGCTGGCGAACGGCCTCGAGGTCGTCGTGATCCCCGACCACCGGACGCCGGTCGTCACCCATATGGTGTGGTACCGCAACGGCTCGGCCGATGATCCGCTCGGGAAGTCGGGCATTGCGCATTTCCTCGAGCATCTGATGTTCAAGGGCACGGAGCGCCATCCGCAGGGCGAGTTCTCGCACGTCGTCGCCGAACTGGGCGGCCAGGAGAACGCGTTCACGTCGATGGACTACACGTCCTACTACCAACGCGTGGCGCGCGAGCACCTGGAGACGGTGATGGCCTTCGAGGCCGACCGGATGCAGGGGCTGGTGCTGACCGACGATGTCGTCGGCCCCGAGCGCGACGTCGTGATCGAGGAGCGGCGCATGCGCACGGACACCGATCCGGCCGCGCAGCTCGGCGAGACGGTCGCAAAGACGCTGTTCACCCACCATCCTTACGGCACGCCGATCATCGGCTGGATGCACGAGATCGAGGGACTCGGTCGCGAGGACGCGCTGTCCTACTACCGCCGCTTCTACACGCCGGAGAACGCGATCCTCGTTGTCGCGGGCGACGTGACGGCGGACGAGGTGCGTGCCATCGCCGAGCGCACCTACGGCACGCTGCCGGCGCGCGGCGCGCAGCCGGAGCGCGTGCGGCCGCAGGAGCCGGAGCTGCGCGCGTCGCGTCTGGTGACCCTCGCCGACCCCAAGGTCGAGCAGCCCTCGCTGCAGAAGGCGTGGATGGTGCCCTCCTACACCACCGCCGAGCCGGGCGAGGCGGAGGCGCTGGAGGTGCTGGTGCAGCTCCTGTCGGCCCACTCGACCGGGCGGCTGCACCGCCGCCTCGTCGTCGAGAAGCGCGTCGCGGTGGCGGCGGGCGGCTGGTACCAGAGCACCGCGCTCGACCGTTCCCGGCTGATGCTCTATGCGGTGCCGCGCCCCGGCGTGACCCTCGACGCGCTCGACCGCGACCTCGTCGCGGTGGTGGCGGACATCGTCAGGGACGGCGTCGAGGACCGCGAGCTCGCCCGCGCCAAGACGCGGCTCATCGCCGACACGGTGTATGCGCAGGACAGCCAGGCCTCGCTCGCCCGCATCTACGGCTCGACGCTCGCCACCGGCGGCAGCGTCGACAGCGTCGCCCGCTGGCCCCAGGACATCGAGGCGGTCACGGCCGAACAGGTTCGCCAGGCCGCCGCCCGCTGGCTCGACGCGCGCCGCGCGGTGACCGGCTACCTGCTCAAGGACGAGGCGGCCTGAGCGCCGCCCTCCCTCCCTCTTCCCAGAGATCGCCCATGAACGCCCCGACGCCCCGCATCGAGAAGACCCATGCCTCGCGCATCCAGCGCGTGGTTTCCCCCGGCGGCGTCGAGGCGTGGCTGGTCGAGGACTACACCGTCCCGCTGGTGGCGCTGGAGTTCTCCCTGCCGGGAGGCTCAGCGCAGGACCCCGCCGACAAGCCCGGCGTCGGCTATTTTCTGTCCGGCCTGCTCGACGAAGGCGCGGGACCCTACGACTCCGCGGCCTTCCACGAGCGGCTCGACGAGTTCGCCATCGAACTGCGCTTCAACATCGACCGCGACCGCATGTCGGGCCACCTGCGCACGCTTGTGAAGCACCGCGCCGAGGCCTTCGACATGCTGCGCCTCGGCCTCTGCGAGGCGCGGCTCGACGAGGAGCCGGTGGAGCGCGTGCGCGCGCAGATCGAGGCGGGCATCCGCCACGAGGTCAACGACCCCGATTCCATGGTCGGCCGCGCCTTCTTCGCGGCCGCCTTTCCGGGCCATCCCTACGGCCGTCCCGTGCACGGCACGCTGGAGAGCCTGCCGACGATCACCCGCGAGGATCTGGTCGCCTATCGCAGCCGCGTCCTCGCCCGCGACGGGCTGAAGATCGGCGTCGTCGGCGCCATCGACGCCGTCGCGCTGGCGGCCGAACTCGACCGCGTCTTCGGCGCGCTGCCGGCCAAGGCGTCGCTGAACCTTGTGCCGACGATGGCGCCGCAGGGCGTGGGCACGCGCAGGGTGGTGGAACTCGACATTCCGCAGTCGTCGCTGCGCTTCGGCGCTCCCGGGCTGATGCGCAACGATCCCGACTGGATCCCCGGCATCGTGGTCAACCACGTGCTCGGCGGCGGCGTGTTCTCCTCGCGCCTGTTCCGCGAGGTGCGCGAGAAGCGCGGGCTCGCCTATTCCGTGTGGTCGCAACTCGCGCCCTACGAGCATGCCGCGCTCCACTTTGGCGGCACGTCCACCAAGAACGAGCGCGTCGCGGAGTCGCTCGCCGTGATCGAGGCCGAGATCGCGTCCCTGGTCGAGCACGGCCCGACGGACGAGGAACTCGACAAGGCGCGCAAGTACATCACCGGCTCCTATGCGCTGGGGTTCGACACCTCGACGAAGATCGCCGGCCAGCTCGTGCGCATCCAGGTCGAGAACCTAGGCATCGACTACATGGAGCGCCGCAACGGCCTCGTCGCCGCCGTGACCGCCGAGGACGCCCGCCGCACGGCGCGCCGCCTCTACGGCGAAGGGCGCCTGCTGGTTGCAGTGGTGGGCAAGCCGGTCAACCTGTAGAGCCGATAAGCGGCTCTATCCCCCGTGCATTGAGTACGGGGCGCTGCATTGCGCTGCGATGAAGCTTAACATCGCGTCCACGCCGTGATTCTCCCGGCGCTGGAACCCATGCCTCATGTCCGTGCGACGCCTCGATCCCGTGCTCGTCGACCGCATCGCGGCCGGCGAGGTGGTCGAGCGGCCCGCTTCGGCCGTGAAGGAATTGGTCGAGAACGCGCTGGACGCGGCGGCCTCGCGCATCGAGGTCGTGGTCGAGGCGGGAGGTCGTCGCCTGATCCGCGTCGTGGACGACGGCGCGGGCATGACGCCGCAGGATCTCGAACTCGCGGTCGAGCGCCACGCCACGTCGAAGCTGCCGGACGGCGATCTCTTCGCCATCGACACGCTTGGCTTCCGCGGCGAGGCGCTGCCCTCGATCGGGGCGGTGGCCCGCCTGAGCATCGCCACGCGCCGGCGCGACGCGGGACACGGCTCGTCCGTCCTGGTCGATGCCGGCCTGAAGCACCCGGTGCGCCCGGCCGCCATCGACCGCGGCACGCGCGTCGAGGTTGCGGACCTTTTCTTCGCGACGCCGGCCCGCCTCAAGTTCCTGAAGACCGACCGCGCCGAGGCGCAGGCGGTCGCCGACGTCGTCCGCCGCCTCGCCATGGCGCATCCCGCGGTGCGCTTAGCGCTGGCGGGCGAGGGCGCGCCGGCGCTCGACTATCCGGCGGTGGACGGGGAGGGCGCGGATGGCCTCGCCCGGCGGCTGGGGCAGGTGCTCGGAGGCAACTTCATCGCCAACGCCGTGCCGGTCGATGCCATGCGCGAGGAGGTGCGGCTGGAGGGTTTCGCCGGCCTGCCCACCCTGCACAAGGCCACGGCCGGGGCCGTCCATCTGTTCGTCAACGGCCGCCCGGTGCGCGACAAGCTGCTGCTCGGCGCGGTGAAGGCCGCCTATGCGGACGTCGTGCCCTTCGGCCGGCACCCGGCGCTGGCCCTGTTCGTCCGCTGCGAGCCCCGCGCTGTCGACGTCAACGTCCATCCCGGCAAGAGCGAGGTTCGGTTCCGCGACCCGGGCCTCGTGCGCGGCCTCGTCGTCGGAGCCCTGAAGGAGACGCTGGCCCGCGCCGGCCACCGCGCATCGAACACCGTGTCGGCGCGCACGCTCGACGCGCTGCGCCCCGGCGGCGCGCAGCCGCGCGGATGGTCCTCCGGCGGTTCGCCGCCGCGCGACTGGGACTGGCGCACTTCGCCCGCAGCGCCGGAGGAGCCACGCCGCGCCGAGGCCGGCGGCTTCGCCGACGCTGCGCAGGTGGCCTTCGCCGTGCTGTCGACCCCGTCAGCCGATCCGCGCGGCGCGCTGGCGGAGGTTCAGCCGGATCTCGTCGAGAAGCCGCTGGGAGCGGCCCGGGCGCAGGTGCACGACACCTACATCGTCTCGCAGACGCGCGACGGCGTCGTCATCGTGGACCAGCACGCCGCGCATGAGCGGCTGGTCTACGAACGGCTGAAGCGGGAGCGGGCAGGGCAGGGGGTGGCCCGGCAGGTGCTGCTCATCCCGGTCGTGGTCGATCTCGATCCCGTCGAGGCCGGCCGGCTGCTCGACCGCGCGTCGCTGCTGGCCGACCTCGGCCTCGTGGTCGAGGGGTTCGGGCCTGGCGCCATCGCCGTCAGCGAGGCGCCGGCCGCGCTGGCGGCCTCCGCCGACATCGCCGGCCTCGTCCGCGATCTGGCGCAGAGCCTGGAGGAATGGGGCGGAGCGCTGGCGCTGGAGGACCGGCTCGACCACGTGCTCGCGACCTTCGCCTGCCACCACTCGGTTCGCGCCGGCCGCCGCCTGCGCCCCGACGAGATGAACGCGCTCCTGCGCGAGATGGAGCGCACGCCGCTCTCGGGCCAGTGCAACCACGGCCGGCCGACCTATGTCGAACTGAAGCTCTCCGACATCGAGCGCCTGTTCGGCCGGCGGTAGAACCGCCTCACGACGCGCGGGCGAACACGACCTTCGTGTCGCCGTAGTCCCGCTCTTCGAGCAGGGCGAGCCCCGGCGGCAGGGTCAGCGCAGCGTCCGCCGCCTCTTCGATCACGACGAGCGCGCCGGGCGCGAACCAGCCGCCCTTCGCCGCGGAGGCGAGCGCGGCGGTGGCGAGGTCGCGGCCATAGGGCGGGTCGCAGAAGACGAGGGTGAAGGGCTGGTTGGGATGCACCGCGCCGAGGCGGGTTGCATCGCGGCGGAACACCTTGGTGATGCCGGCGACGCCCAGCGCATCGACATTGGCGCGCACGAGGCCGCGGCCCTCGGTCGAATCATCGACGAAGAGCACTGTGGAGGCCCCGCGCGACAACGCCTCCAGCCCGAGCGCGCCGGTGCCGGCGAACAGGTCGAGCACGCGCGCGCCCTCGACCGGATCCTCGTAGGCGTGGGCCAGCACGTTGAACAGCGTCTCGCGCAGGCGGTCGGACGTCGGCCGCACCGCCATGGTCTTCGGGCCGGTCAGCGACCGGCCCCGGAAACGTCCGCCGACGATCCGCACGGGCCGGCCTCAGTCGTCCCGGCGCGGACGCCGCGGGGCCGATCCGCCGGGACGGCCGCCGCCTGGGCGACCCCCGCCCGGCTTGCCGCCACCCGGGCGTCCGCCGAACGGCTTGCTGCCGAAGGGCTTGCCGCCCTCGGGCCTGCCGCCGCCGGGCCGGCCGTTCTTCGGAGGCGAGCGGAAGGGCCGCTCGCCGCCCGGCGCGTCGCCACGCGGCGCGCCGAAGTCACGGCGGGGGGGACGGTCGCCTTGCGGACGGTCTCCCCGGGGTCGATCCCCCTGCGGCCTGTCGCCCTGCGGACGGTCGGCGCGCGGACGGCGGGGCCGCTCGTCGCCGGCGTCGCGGAACGAACGGCGCGGGCGATCGCCCTCCTCGGTCCGGGCCGGGCGGGCAGGACGGTCCGTCCCCTCGTCCCAGGCGGAGCGGCGGGGCCTCTCCTCGCGGGCAGGGCGGTCGTCGTCGCGGCGCGGCTTGCGCGCCGGCGTCTCCTCGCGGATGCGGGCGGCCGGATCGCGGGCGATCCGCTCCACCAGCACGGACTTGCCGCTGCGGCTCTGCACCTTGCCGGAGCGGACGTGCTCGCGCTCGGCGCTCTCGGTGCGCGCGGCTTTCGGATCGGCGCCCCGGCGTGGAGCGCGCTTGGCGGGCGGGGCGGCGTCCGCCGCCGGCTCGGCGCGCCAAACGCTGCGCACCACCTCCGTCGGGTGACGGCGCGGCGGCTTGCGCGGCGCGTCGCCGGCATCGGCGGGTCTTGCACGGCCGCGCGGGGCGTCGCCGTCCCGGTCGCGGCGCGGCGGCCTGTCCTCGCGGGCGAAGCGATCGCCGCGCTGCGCGTCGCGCTCGCGCCGTTCGGGCCGCTCGGCCCGGGCACGTTCCGGCCTGGGACGATCCTCGGACGCGCGGTCCTCGCGCTTCTTCGGCCGGAAATCGTCCTCGTCGTAGACGAACACCGGGGCCTCGAAATCGGCCCCCGCCTGCGCGGAGAGCTCCGGGCCGAGCTGGTCGGCGAGGATGCGGCTCGACACCTCCTCGACCGCGCCTTCCGGAATGTCGCCGAGCTGGAACGGGCCGAAGGAGAGCCGGATCAGCCGGTTCACCTGCAGGCCGAGGTGCTCGAGGATCTTCTTCACCTCGCGGTTCTTGCCTTCGCGCAACCCGAGCGTGAGCCACACATTGTCGCCCTGCTCGCGGTTCACCTCGGCCTCGACCGGGCCATAGTGCATGTCGTCGATGGTGACGCCGTCGGCCAGCGCGTCGAGCGCAGGCTGCGTGATGTCGCCGAAGGCACGCACGCGGTAGCGCCGCAGCCAGCCGGTCTCCGGCAACTCCAGCACGCGCGACAGCCCGCCGTCATTGGTGAGCAGCAGCAGGCCCTCGGTGTTGATGTCGAGGCGACCCACGGTGACGACGCGGGGCAGGCCCGGCGGCAGCGCGCCGAACACGGTCTCGCGTCCCTCCGGGTCGCGCGCCGTCGTCACGAGGCCGCGCGGCTTGTGGTAGAGGAACAGACGCGTGCGCTCGCGCGTCGGCAGCGGCTGGCCGTCGACGGTGATCCGGTCGGCGAGCGTCACGTCGAGCGCCGGGCTCGTGATGACCGCGCCGTTGACGGTGACCCGCCCCGCCTCGATCCACGTCTCCGCGTCCCGCCGCGAGCACAGCCCGGCGCGCGCCATCACCTTCGCGATGCGCTCGGCGTACTCCGTCTTCGGCGTCGCCGCCGCAGGGACGGCGGCGGTGCGCTGCCGATCCTCCCGGCGCGGCCGCGCCGAACCGTCGCCGCTCTCCTCGCGCGGGCGGAAAGGCCGCTGCGGCCGATCGCCCTCGTCACGGCGCGGCCGGAAGGGCCGGTCCCCGCCCTCGGCGCGGGCGCGGAAGGGACGCTCCGATCGATCTGCGTCGCCACGCGGCTTGAACGGCCGCGACGGCCTGTCGCCGCGCGGCGCTCCGCCTTCGGGACGGGCGCGGAAGGGGCGCTCGGCGCGGTCGCCCTCCTCGCGGGGCTTGAATGGTCGCGACGGCCTGTCGCCGCGGGGCGCACCGCCTTCGGGGCGGGCACGGAACGGGCGCTCGGCGCGGTCTCCGTCCTCGCGCGGTTTGTAGGGCCGGGACGGCCTGTCGCCACGCGGGGCGCCGCCCTCGGGACGAGCACGGAACGGGCGCTCGGCGCGTTCGCCGTCCTCGCGCGCCTTGAACGGCCGCGACGGCCTGTCGCCGCGCGGAGCTCCGCCTTCGGGGCGGGCACGGAACGGGCGCTCGGCGCGGTCGCCCTCCTCGCGGGGCTTGAACGGCCGGGACGGCCTGTCGCCGCGCGGGGCTCCGCCTTCGGGGCGGGCACGGAATGGCCGCTCGGCGCGGTCTCCGTCCTCGCGGGGCTTGAACGGCCGCGATGGCCTGTCGCCACGCGGGGCTCCGCCCTCGGGGCGGGCGCGGAAGGGACGTTCGCCCCTGTCGCCGCCGGCGCGGTCACCCGCGGGAGGTCCGCGCCGCGGACCACGATCCTGCGGGGGCCGGCTCCTGGAGCCGCCGCCGCCCTTTTTCGTCTTGTCGCTCATGCCGCGCTGATAGCAGAGTGCGCGCCGTGTTGCGAGGGAAGCGCGGGCAAATTCTCCGATGACGGACGCGGCGAGCGAGGGTGGGGGCATGCGCCTCGACCCCATGGGGGAAGCGCTGGAGCAGGCGCGGGCCGCGGCCGCGCGTGGCGAGGTCCCCGTCGGCGCGCTCGTCGTGAAGGACGGCGTGGTGGTCGCGCGCGCCGGAAACCGCACGCTTGCGGACCGCGATCCCACCGCGCACGCGGAGATGCTGGCGATCCGGTCGGCCTGCGAGGCGCTTGGCAGCGAGCGGCTCGTCGGCTGCGATCTCGTGGTGACGCTCGAGCCGTGCCCCATGTGCGCGGCGGCCATTTCCTTCGCGCGCATCCGCCGGCTCTACTACGCGGCGTCCGACCCGAAGGGCGGCGCGGTGGAGAACGGCGTGCGCTTCTATGCGTCGCCGACGTGCCATCACGCGCCGGAGGTGTATGGCGGCATCCGCGAGGGCGAGGCGGCGGCGTTGCTCAAGGCGTTCTTCAGCGCGCGGCGCTGACGGCCTCGACGGCCGCGGCGATGTCGCGCTTCATCGCGTCGCGGCAGGCTTCGGCGGCGGCGAAGATCTCCTTCGCGTGGAAGAAGTCGAGCACGTGGTGTCCGCCGACGGCCGGGCGCACGAGGACGTCCGGCGCCCGGGACTTGAGCTTCTGCGCGACGATGGCGCCCTGCATGATCTGCGCGGCGCCGATCATCGCGGCGAAGGGATCGGGCGTCTTCTGCTCGTCGTCGACCGTGCCGCCGCTGACATCGACCGCGATGCGGATGCCGTCGTTGCCCTTCAGATGGTCAAAGGGCAGGGGGTTGACCACGCCGCCGTCGATGAACACGCGGCCCATCGCCGTCACCGGCTTGATCAGCCCGGGGATCGCCATCGAGGCGGCGACGCCGGTCACGAGCGGCCCGGTGTCGAACACCGCCTCGTCGCGGGCGTGGTAGTCGGTCGCCACTGCGGCAAAGGGGATGCCGAGGTCCTCGAAGAGGTCGGGCACCGTCTCCGGCCAGAACAGGTCGAGCACCTTCTCGCCGTCGAGCAGCACCGGGTTGGCGGCGAAGCGCAGGATGTCGGTGATGCGGCCGACGCGCGCCTGCAGCACCAGCGCCATCACCCGCGCGCGGTCGCGCAGCCGGTCGAGCGCGTAGCGGCGCAGGTCCCGGCCGGCGACGCCTGACGCGTAGGCGGCGCCGACGACGGCGCCCATCGAGGTGCCGACGATGCGTGCGGGCCGCAGGCCGAGCTCGTCCAGGGTCTCCAGCACGACGATGTGGGCGAGCCCGCGCGCCCCCCCGCCGCCCAACGCTAGGGTGATGGAGAGCGGTTCGGGCGGTGCGGGCGGTTCGAGCGGTACGGCTTGGCGCTTCGGCATGCGGCCAGTCTACCCGGATCGCACAGCGCGCGCAGCCGCTCAGCGTGAGCGCCAGCGCCGCAGTCCCGCCTCGAGCGCGAGCGCGCCGATGCCGGCGGCGAGGCCCCAGAAGGCGGAGCCGATCCCCGCCATGGAGAAGCCGGAGGCGGTGACGGCGAGCGTCAGCACCGCCGCGAAGCGCTGCTTCTCGTCCGCCATCGAAGCGGCGAGCGCGCCCAGCAGCGGCGACATCAGCGCCACGCCGGCGACCGTCTTGATGAGCTCGGCCGGCATCGCGGCGAACAGCGCCACGAGGAAGCCGGAGAGGATCGCGAAGAGCAGGTAGACGCCGCCATAGGCCACGCCGGCCGGCCAGCGCCGCGCCGGATCGGGGTGCGTGTCCGGTCCCGTCACGAGCGCGGCGGTGATGGCGGCGAGGTTGCTGGTGTGCGCGCCCATCAGCCCGGTGAGAAGCGAGGCGACGCCGGTGACGCCGAGAATCGGCCGCACCGGCGGCACGTAGCCGGCGGCCCGCAAGACGGCAAAGCCCGGCAGGTTCTGCGAGGCCATGGTGACGAGGTAGAGCGGCACGCCGAGGCCCAGTGCCACGGACGGGTCGAAGCGCGGGGCGACGAACAACGCCTCCGGCCAGATCCCGCAGCGCACGCGGCCTCCCTTGCCGAGCGCCGCCGCCAGCGCCGCGCCGGCGGCCAGCACCAGCAGCACGGCGGAAGCCGGGCTGACCAGCCGGGCCACCAGGAACAGCGCGATCAGCGGCAGGACCAGCGCAGGCGAGGCCTGCGCGCTCTCGAAGGCGGGCAGCACGAAGCGCAGCAGCACGCCGGCCAGCATGGCCGACGCGACGGAGGCGGGAATGCGGGCGACGAGGTCTCCCAGCGGCTTCACCCCGGCGGTGAGCACGATGAGCAAGCCCGCCACCATGAACGCGCCGACCGCCGCCTCCATGCCGACCGGCACGGCCGAAGCGGCGATGAGCACCGCGCCCGGCGTCGACCACGCCGTCACCACCGGCATGCGGTAGCGCCAGCTCAGCAGCGCGCTCGTCCCCGCCATGGCGAGGCACAACCCCGTGACCCACGACGCGGTCTGCGCGGCGTCCGCGCCGACGCCCTTCGCGGCGGCAAGCACCACCGCCAGCGTCCCGCCGAAGCCGACGATCGCCGCGACCAGCGCGGTGCTGAAGAGGGACGTCATCGGCGGGGGACTCTCACGAATGGCGAATCAGGCGGATTTCGCCAGGAACGGCAGCAGCAGGTCGAGCGTCCCCTGCGGGTTTTCCTCCGGCACAAAGTGGCCGCTGTCGACGCCGGCCCCCTCGATCTGCGGGGCGAAGGTGTCGCGCCACGCGTCGAGCGGGCTCGAACTCGCGGCCGGGATGCCGGCGCTGCCCCAGATCGCCAGCGTCGGGCACAGGATCGTGCGGCCCGCATCGCGGTCCTCGCGGTCGTGCGCGAGGTCGACGGTGGCGCCGGCCCGGTAATCCTCGCACAGCGCGTGGATGCGGTCCGGATTGTCGAAGAAGGCGTGGTAGTGGGCCATCGCACGCGGATCGAACCGCTCCAGCGTGCGCGTGCCGCTCCAGCTCGCCAGCTTGTCGTCCTGCCAGAACCGCGCGGCGCCGCCGATCAGCCGCTCCGGCATCGGCGCGGGCTGGGCGAGGAACGTCCAGTGGTAGACCTGCATCGCCCGCTTCGCGGTCATGCCCTCCCACATCACGAGGGTGGGCATGATGTCGAGCACGGCCAGCGACAGCAGCCGGCCCGGATGGTCGAGCGCGAGGCGGTAGGAGACCCGCGCACCGCGATCGTGGCCGACGCAGTGGAACCGCGTGTGCCCGAGCGCCTCCATCACTGCCACCACGTCGCGGCCCATGGCGCGCTTGGAATAGAGCGCGTGGTCGGGATCGCCCGCCGGGGCGGACGACCAGCCGTAGCCGCGCAGGTCCATCGCGACGACCGTGTACCGCTCGGCCAGCCGCGGGGCGACGCGGTGCCACATCACATGCGTCTGCGGAAAGCCGTGGATCAGCACCACCGGCGGCCCCGACCCGCCGACACGGGCGAAGGCCTTGCCCACCTCGGTGGGAATCCAGCGGCTTTCGAAACCCGGAAACAGATCCGCGAGATCCTCGCTCATGGCCTGTGTCTCCTCGCACGCCCCCGCCGATGTTACGGCATCACGGCACAGGGATCACCCTCCAGTCGCACCGCCCGCAGCCGCCCCATCCTGCGTCCTTCGAGACGGCCGCTGCGCGGCCTCCTCAGGAAGAGGATATTCAGGTTGTCTGTTCGTAAGCTATTGCAGGAAATAGAAATTTCCTCATCCTGAGGAGCGGGCGCAGCCCGCGTCTCGAAGGACGCACCATGGTGCAAACGCCGGACGTTCAGCCCGCTCACCCGGCGCGCCAGCCGATATCGCGGCGGCAGAAGCCGCCGGGCCAGTCGATGC